>SFNY01000077.1 GCA_004554085.1 Clostridiales bacterium
CAAGCTGAAGGACGGCAACGGCCAGTTCCTCTGGCAGCCCGGCCTGCAGATGGGTCAGCCCAACACCCTGCTGGGCTACCGCTACGAGACCTCCACGCACATGCCGGTGATCGGCGCAAGCGCAAAGCCCATTCTGTTCGGCGACCTGTCCAGCTACTGGATCGCCGACCGCGAGGGCCGTTCAATCAAGCGCCTGAACGAGCTGTATGCCACCACCGGTCAGGTGGGCTTCCGCGTGACCCAGCGCCTGGATGGTCGACTGGTGCAGCAGGAGGGCATGAAGTGCCTGACCATGAAGACCGCCTGATGAGGAGGAGAGTACATGGGAAGTACCGCAAGGAACTATCATGCGCACGGCGGCAACGAGTGGATCGTAGGCGGCAAGCTGACGTTTCTGCCCGGAGCCGTAGTCGAGGGCGCGGAGGGACTGTTCGACTTGCCCAGTGGCGGCGCGCAGCCTTTGCCCTGTGTGGCCGACAGCGAAGCCACCACGGTTGCCGCGCTCCGCGAGGATTACAACCGCCTGCTGGCCGCACTGCGGGAGGCCGGCTTCATGGCCAGCGAGTGAGGTGAGCCGCTGTGGTCGTCACCGTCGATGAGGTGAAAACCCATCTGCGCATCCAGCAGGACGAGGAGGACGGCTACATTGACGGACTGATCGCACAGGCACAGGCAGCTGCAGAGGATTTCTGCCGCGTGCAGTTCTCCGAACCAGCCCCCGAGCCTGTGCGTCTGGCCGTTCTGCTCATGGTCAGCCACTACTACGAAAACCGGGACAATCCGGACAAGCAGGTGTATGTGACCATGCGCATCGCCTTTGAGAACCTGCTCTATCCGTACCGCGATCCCACGAAAATGTTTTAGGGGGTGATGCCGTGCGAGGTTATAAGAACTTTGAAAGCAATCCGCATCCCGGAAGCCTCCGGCATCTGGTGGAAATCGGATATACGGAAAACACCGTCAATGAAAACGGCTACCCGGAGCCGACGGACGTGGTGATCTGCAAGGTCTGGTCAGCTGTTACCGACGCGGGCAACCAGCACTACCGCTCCGCTGACGTAATGAATACCGAGGCGGTCATCAACTTCACCATCCGATACAGGGAGGACATACAGCCCGGCATGTGGGTGCGCTTCCGGGATAAGAAGTGGCTTATCTCCACGCTGGGCGAGTATGGCTTCCGGGGAGATTATCTGGGTCTGAAGGCGTCCCTGTCTGAAGGGGTGAGCGGATGATCGATACGAAGGGCGGTGAGAGCGGATGAGGCAGGTACAACAGGCGCTGCAGAATGTCGGTATTCCCGTCATGGCAGGCGTGTGGCGGGCCACGTCGCCCAATCAGAATCCGCCCGTGCAGTATATCGTCTACTCCAGCACCACGACCGAGGATGCACACCAGGACGATGGTGTCGTGTCGTTCCGAACCTACGTCTATCTGAACCTCTGGAGCGACGTCGACCCGACCGAGGCCGCGAACCAGATCCGCAACGCAATGTATGCTGCTGGGTTTTCCATGGTGGAGGAATCCGACAAGGGCTACAACCAGCCCGCCTACGACGCCGCGACACACCAGTACACGGTGCAGTGGACGTGGTGTCTGTACGAGGAGGCGACGGCGGATGCCCCTTGATGTGAACGGCTTTGACGAGCTCATGACCGACATCGCAGGCATGGCCAACAAAATGGACGCGGACGGCGCGGGCGCTCCGGTGGCGAAGCGCATTCTGGAGGCCGCTGCCGTGCCCATCCATGAACAGATGCAGGCCAACGCCTCCCAGTCGCCACATCACCATCGGTGTGCACCGAAAGGACTGGAACAACGAGGACTATTATCCCGCGTATGTGGAGTATGGCCACGGCGGCCCCGGGCCTGCTCCAGCGCATCCCTACATCCGTCCCGCCTACGACACCCGTCAGGATGAGGCCTATGAGATCATCCGCGACGGGCTGCGGGACGCAATTGATCAAATGTAAGAGGAGGTAACAATCATGACAGGAACCATTGCTGCATCGCCCAAGGTGGCATCCACCGTGGGTCTCAAGGACGTGGTCATCGCAGAACTGACGGAGGATACCGAGGCGACGCTGACCTACGGCGATCTGCAGAAGCTCGCCGGAGCCATTGAAGCCAGCATCACCCCGGACAACGCCGATCCGGATGTCCAGTATTTCGACGACATCGAGGGCGACGTGCTCTATCCCGATCCCGAGCTGTCCTTCAAGACGAAGATGGCCGACATTCCCCTGATGATCCAGGAAAAGATCTTCGGCAATAAGATCGACGACAACGGCGTGCTCGTCCGCACCGCACAGGACAAGCCGCCCTATTACGCAGTCGGCTTCCGAAGCGAGAAGTCCGACAAGACCTACCGCTATGTGTGGCTGTACAAGGTGCGCGCCAAGCCGGTCACCGAGAACTATGCCACCAAGGAGGGTAAGACCGTCACCCGCCAGACCGGTGAGGTCGAGTGGACTGCAATCAAGCGCACCCACGACGGTCGCTATCAGGCGGTGGCGGACGAGGGTCAGAACGGCTTTACGGCTGAAAAGGCCACAACCTTCCTGCAGTCCGTGTACGAACCGAGCTTCACTGCGGCCTGATGACAAATCCGGCACACCTCATTCCTGGATGGTTTGAGGTGTGCCTTTCTGTTGGGGGTGATTCCCATGGCGCTTGAAGCGCTTCAGCGCAACGGTCATAATCTTGGACTGGGTACATTTGCATGCGAAGGTCTGTATGACACACCGAAGCTGGCGCCTGTTCATTTGACCAAGCGGCTGGACTGGATCAGTTTCAACCGCGCGGCTACACATAAACGGCGCAGTGAATATGGTGTTCATTTTTTCATTGATGACTATCTGTTTGAGCGCACATGGCACGACCCCAGACGCTATGCGCTGCTTCTTTCAGAATTTCAGGTGGTAATGACCCCGGATTTCAGCCTGTTCACCGATTATCCCCGGGCTGTGCAGATCTACAACCACTACCGAAAGCATCTGATCGGCGCTTACTGGCAGAGCATGGGCATGACAGTCATCCCCTCCGTCTGTTGGAGCGATCATGAGAGCTTTGATTGGTGCTTTGATGGTGAACCGGTCGGGGGCTGTGTCGCCGTATCCTCTGTGGGAACGCAGAAAAGCCCATCTGCGCGGTCACTGTTCATGGATGGCTACAATGAGATGCTCAGGAGATTGCATCCTGAGAAAATTATCTTCTTCGGGGACGTTCCGTCCGGCTGTACAGGCAACATCGAACAGCATGCCCCCTATTATCAGGCGGTGCATGCCCGAAGGCGGTGCTGAAATGGGCGGACGAGGAGGATCCAGTCACCGCGCAACGGCAGGTGGCAACGCTTTCATTCGCACCTTCCTTCAGAATGCCTACGGTGCAAATCACGCCAATGCCGTCCTTGCAATTCTCCAAACTGTACCGGGCAACATCCGTGCCATGTGGGAGGATTACGCAGCGCAGTTCAGAGCCACGGACATGCAGCGAAATGAGCGCGGCGCGTATTATTCGCCCAGCGATGACAGCGTGCATCTGCGTATCAACGCTGTTGCACGGGGCGATGCGATTTCAACTCCCTACAGTGTGCTGTTCCACGAATACGGTCACATGACCGATTATCTCATTGCCCGCAGGGAGGGCTATGGCTATACGGCCTATTCTGATTTGTTCCAGGGAATCGGTGCAGGCGGCAAGCCCATACTGCGCAGTGGCTCCTCCGGAGGTTTGCTGGGACGAACAGCGAAGGCTGAATTGGAGGGCCATCTGTCGCGGTTTCGCATGCAGAACCCCAACATGACGCGGGATCAGGCTGCGCATTCCCTCATCAATGAGGCGATGGGCAAATACAGCATGCTCGACCGCAGCGACATCTCGGATATGTTCGAGGGTGCGGGTATCGGCGTTGCCTTTCCGCTGGGTTCCGGCCATGGACTGAGCTACTGGAGCGGTCGCGGCAATAGCAAGGAGATCTTTGCGGAGATCACATCCGCTGAAGCCGCACACCCCGGGTCACTCCGGGCGATCAAGGAGTATTTTCCCAAGACCTATCAGGTCTATCAGGACATGCTGAAAGCGAGGAGGAAACTATGACGGATTTCGAGAGGGCCATGAATGCCTATTATGCGCATTTCAATGCACCGTATCCCTATGCGGTGGGTTATGGTTACAAGGGAGCTTCGGATGAGGAGAACATCGCAATCATCCGAAATGCAATTGCCACGGACACACCTGTGACCTTTACTCCCGATTATCGGGATGATTTGGACTACTGATCGGAGGACAGCAAATGATTACCTGCACGTTGAACAATCAGAAATATTCCATTGACTTCGTCTCCGGCAGGGCGCTGCGGGAGATGGAGCCCGCCGCAAAGATGTACGGGCGCATCGTTGCCCTGTCCAACGCAGCACTCAAGGGCGAAACGTCTGCGGATGCCGGAGAACTTTCCATTGCCGATGCGATGGACGTGATGATCCGCTGGTTCTGCGTACTGTTCGGGAACCAGTTCACCCCGGACGATGTGCTGGATCACTATCCCGTGGATCGCCTGATGCACGACATTGCGCTGGCGCTCATGGCAGTGCAGACGCAGACCACCGGCATCCTGAATGAGTTCCCTACGAAGGCAGCGAAGACGGAGGCGACCCCGGAATCGGAGGAGATTCCTCAGTTCTGACGCTGCCCGACTTCATCTATGCCACCTACAATTCCCTTTTGGAAAGCGGTTGGCGCATGCGGGAGATCGACGAGATGGACATGCTCGGCTTCCTGCGCATCCGCTGCTGGAAGGCCAGACAGGATCGGAAAAAGAAGGAACCCGCACCCCGCTATATCGATGAGGTATGGCCCAACCTGAAACCGTGACGCAGCCGCGCACGGCGTTTCTTTTTGCAAAGGCAGGTGAATCCCGATGAGTGAAACCCTCCGCGACCTTGTGGTGTCGCTGTCCCTGCAGACGGACAACTTCACCCGGAACATCAAGTCCGTCAGCAGGCAGATCGCCGAAGCGGAATCCCAGTTCAGGTTGGCTGCTGCCGGTGTGGAGGGCTTCGAGCGCACGACCACCGGACTTGCCACCCAGCTCTCCACGCTGGAACGCAGGCTGTCCCTGCAAAAGGACATGGTCGGGCAGTACCAGCGCGCACTGGAGTCCGCGAACAATAAGCTGACGGAATGCTACAACCGTCAGAACGACTACGCCCAGCGGCTGGAGGCAGCAAAGGCCGCACAGCAGTCGCTCAAGGAGCAGGTCGCCGCAGCGGCGCAGCAGGTGCGCACCTATTCCTCAACGCTGGGCGAATCCAACTCTGCGACCATCGCGGCAAAGGCCAATCTGGATGCGCTCAAGGGCGAGTACCGCGCCTCCGTGCAGGAGGTGAAGAAGCTCTCCGGGCAGAACACTGCGCTCAGAAAGGCGACGCAGAACGCTGCGGATGCGGTGTCCCAGGCCAACACGAACCTCAACATGGCTCAGGCGGGCGTGCGGCAGACGGAAGCCGAGATCAACCGCTGCAACCAGTCTCTGCGGCTGGCCCAGACCAACTGGGACGCCGCTGGGCGATCCATCGATGCCAGTCGAGCCGCCATTGCCACCTTCGGCAGGGAGATCAACCTCGCCGAGAGCAAGTTCCGACTGGCCACGGCGGGCATCAAGGACATGGACACCAGCGTTGCGGGGCTGTCCGCGAAGCTGACGTTCCTGCGGGAAAAGCTGGAGATTCAGGAAAAGTCCGTCGAGCAGTATGAAAACGCCCTGCAGGGTGCGAGGGAGCAGCTTGAGGCGGCGCAGCAGGCCAACGATCCGGAGAAGATCCGGCAGGCGTCCGATGCGGTGATTGATGCGGAGGCCGCACTGAACCGGGCCAACGCCGCCGTCAGGACGACCCGCGCGGAAATCGAGGACACAAACCGCCAGCTGGCGACCGCAAGGTCTGCATGGACTGCGGCGGGCAGGACGCTTGAGAGCTTCGGTCGATCCTGCGATTCCGTCAGCAGAAAGCTGACCACAGCGGGCAAGGCGCTCACCACGATCCTGACCACGCCCATCCTCACGCTGGGCACGGCGGCGGTCAAGGCTTCGCTGGACTTTGAGTCCTCCTTTGCCAGCGTGCGCAAGACCGTGGAAGCAACGGAGGCGGAGTTCGAATCTCTGGCGGCGTCCTCCAAGAAGATGTCCACGCAGATTGCCGCGTCCACCAGCGAGATCAACGAGGTCATGGCCACCGGCGGTCAGCTGGGCATTGCCAACGAGTATCTTACGGACTTCACCCGCGTGATGATCGATCTGGGCAATTCCTGCGAGGATCTGAACGCGGACGAGGCCGCGACCTCCATCGCCAAGTTCGCCAACGTCATGGGCACGGATCAGAGCCTGTTCCAGAACATCGGCTCCACCATCGTCGATCTGGGCAACAACTTCGCCACGACGGAGAAGCCCATCATGGAGATGGCGCAGCGACTCGCAGGTGCGGGCAAGCAGGTTGGTCTGACGGAAGCGCAGGTGCTGGGTTTCGCCGCCGCGCTGTCCTCCGTAGGCATCGAAGCACAGATGGGCGGCTCGGCGTTTTCCAAGGCCCTCATCAAGATGGAGGTCGCCTCCACCACAGGCGGTCAGGCACTGGATGATTTCGGCGCTGTCTGCGGCATGACCGGCGCGCAGTTCAAGGCTCTGTTCGACAGCGACCCCGCCGCCGCATTCCAGGCGTTCATCGTGGGGCTCTCCAGAATGGATGAGGAGGGCGAAAGCGCCATTGCCGTGCTGGACGAGATCGGCATCAAGGAAGTGCGCCTGCGCGATACGCTGCTGCGCGCCACCAACGCAACAGACCTGTTCAGCCGTGCGCAGGCGACCGCCAACCGCGCGTGGGCTGAGAACACCGCCCTGACCACTGAGGCGAACAAGCGCTATGCCACGACGGAGAGCAAGCTCATCAATCTCAAGAACAAGGCCGTGCTCTTCGGGCAGCAGATCGGCGATGATCTCAATCCCACGATCCAGAACCTCATCGAGGGCGCGGGCGATCTGCTGGACGGCTTTATGAATTTGGACGCTGCGCAGCGGATGCAGATCATCCGCTATGCCGCGATTGCCGCCGCGGCCGGACCGGTACTGCTGCTGCTTGGGAAAATGACGAAGGGCGTGGGCGTGCTTTCGACAGGGATCGGTAAGTTTGCCACCTCTGTGGGCAAAGCGGGCGGCGGGTTCAAGGGCTTTATGACGGTGCTGGGCAGCTCGCCTGCCGTGTGGCTGGCGGTGGCTGCGGCAACGATCACGGCGACCTACGCCATTTCCGACTATGTCACCGGTGCGAAACAGGCCCGAGAAGCACTCAAGGGCATGCAGGAGACCGCCGAGGAGTGGAAGCGCACCGCTGCCGAAACCTTCTATGGACAGAGTGAGGGCCTGTCCTTCTTCGGCATGGACAGGTCGGACTTTGTCAGAGAGAACCAGACCACCCAGGATTGGCTGAACGGCCTGATCGCCGTCTGGACGGACGGTCAGAAGGAGACGGATGAGATCGTCGCGGAATGGACGGACTCCTTCAAGGCGCTGACAGAATCCACCCGCACGGAGCTTACGCAGATGCGCACGGACGCGCAGAATGCGGGCTATACCTCCATCGCGGATCAGCTGACCGCCGACATCGAAACGCTGGATTCTCTGGATGCGGAGATCGAGGCGCTGCTGAAGAAGCGCCAGAACGGGTACTTCAGCGAGGCCGATCAGATCCGCCTTCAGGAGCTCATCGACACCCGCGAGGCCATCGAGGTCAAGTACCATCTCGCCCCGGCAGATGCGGACAGCTTCGACGAAATTCGACAAAAGTTGGATGCGGAAATTGCCCGTGCACAGGCCCGTGGACAGAGCGATGCGGACGTGACGGTCTATGAAAACGCCATGGTCGCCGCTGCGGAGGGCCTCGCCGCCATGAACAGCGAGATCGACGCGCAATACGACAGGGAGTACGCGCTCATCCAACTGATCGAGGACTCCGCCGAACGTCAGGCGGCGATGGACGCGCTCAACGCAAAATATGTCGAGGACCGTCGGAATGCCGCGATGGAATACGCGCAGCTTCTGTCGGAAATTGTCGCGCCTGTCTGGGAACAGGAGGACATCCAGAAAGCCGCAACAGACATGGATGTGCTGAACCAGAAGCTGCGGGAGTACAGCGCCGCCTCTGAAAGCGAGAAGCCTGCGATTCTGGCGGAGATCAATGCCCTCACCGCCGCCATGGACGAGGGCGCAATGACGGAGTACATCGCCCTGCTCATGCAGATCCAGTCGCTGCTGGACAGCGGCATGACGGAGGCAGAGGTACAGGCGCTGTTCCCGGAGATCGACTTCTCTACGGCACTGGAGCAGATTGCGGCGATTCAGACCTTCCTGAACGGGCGCAGCGCTGAACTTCCCGGTCTGACCGCCATGTTTGGCGAGGCGCTGCCGGAAGAAGTGCTCACCATCGCCACCGATCTGGACATGACCGGCGCACAGGCGCGCTGGAACGAATTTGCCCAGAACCCCGGTGCAATCACCACGGACGCGGTCATCGCACAGTACACGGAAGATCAGAATACCATCCGCGTGCAGCCGCAGGTGGACGCCTTCATTGCGAAGTACACCGAAATCCCCGAAGGCGCGTCCACGGCAGCGCTCACTCCGGAGGGCCTGATCGCCTATGTCGGTACCTATGCGGAGGCAACCAACGGCGTGGACGTATCCGGGCTGACCCCCGAAAACGTCACAGCCATGGTCAGCGCCTACGAGGAGCTTGCTTCCGGCACGGATGTCTCCGCATTGAAGCCGGACGAGATCACGGCCTACATTGCCGACTATCTGGAGGCAGAGGGCGTAGACATGTCCGGTCTGACCCCGGAGGGAATCACCGCCTTCGTGCTGGCCTACGAGGAGGTCACGGGCGGCGCACTGACCACCGCACTCACCCCGAACAACATCACCGCCATGGTGGTGAAGTACCTGGAAGCGGAGGGCGTGGACATGTCCGCCCTGTCTCCCGATCAGGTGGAAGCCATCGTCTCCTCCTTTGCGGAGGCCACCGGCTGCGACAAATCCCAGCTGCTCCAGAACTTCACCGCCTACATCGCGCAGTACGATGATACCAACGCAATCAAGCCCAGGTTGTCCGTATCGGTGGGCATCTACGGCTACGATCTGGCGGCCTATCGGAAGTTTGTCGCCCAGAACCCCATTGAGGTGCAGGGCATCGTCCGGCTGGGCGAGGTCTACGACGATCCCGCCCAAGCTCTGGCCGATACACAGGCGCGCTTCTGGAAGGACGGCGTGGAGATTCCGGCATCGGCGGTTCCCGAGGATCTGCTGACCGCCGACAAGATCGCCGTGCTGGACGAGGACGGCACGTTGCACGTGCTGATTACCCCCGAGGTGACGGGCGACCCGGAAGCGATTGAATCCGCTGTCGCGCCGCTTGTGGAGAAAAGCGTTCCGGTGCAGGCCTTCGGCGGCTTCAGCGCGTACGACTGGGGCTGGCTCAACGATCTGATCGGCTCCGATGTGTTCGAGCGCATGGACTGGCTGACGCTGGATCTTTCTTCCTACGCGAAGAACGTCAAGGGCACCTGGGCGGACTGGCGGCTGATCGGCAGCAACGTGGCCGACTACAACAATCGGATCAATCAGGAATTTGACCCCGAAACGACAGCGGGCCTTCAGACCTACGTCGCAGAGATGGTCGCCGCGATTCTCAGCGGACAGGAGGTCAGCGCGGAGGACATGGCGCACCTGCAATCGGTGATCGACTTCATCAATGCCATGGATGCAAGCGGCACCGGCGAGGCCTTCATATCGGGCATGACGGACACTCTGAATGCCTCCGGCTTCGTGACCTCGGCAGAAACCCTTGCCTCCGATCTTCAGTCCACGCTGGACGGCGCGGTTCAGGGCGTGGATTTCTCCGCCTCCGGTGCGCAGGTTGCCGCCGGTATCGGCGAAGGCATGGGCAACGCCGACATGAGCGCCCCTGCGGAAGCGATGGCCGCGAACACGGAGAGCGCCGCCAATGCCGCCTTCGGGATCAACTCCCCGGCGAGGCGCATGGTACCGACCGGCGAATACGTCGCCGCAGGTGTGGGCGAAGGCATGCAGGGATACAGCTTTGCAGCTGCTGCCGGTGCAGTTGCGGGAAACGCAGTATCCGCTCGCCGCCCGCGCAGCCGTGAACGCTGCCAAAGCAGAGCTGGAGATTCATTCGCCCTCCCGCGTGTTTGAGAACGAGGTCGGCGTAATGACCATGCGCGGCTTTGGCGAGGGCGTGGTGAAGGAGAGCAAAACTCAGGCACGGATCATCCGCAATGCCGCCCGGTACCTGACCGGCGAGGCCAGAGAGGGCAGCATCGTCACCACCAGCAACGACAACCGGAAATCCTATGACAACAGCGTGACCTCCACCATTCAGGTGCAGCAGATGGTCGTGCGGGATGAGCAGGACATCCGCTCCCTGGCAGTGGAGATCGCGACACTCACGCGCCGCCAGCAGCGCGGGAAAGGAATGAGAATGGCATAATGGATTGGTTTGAATGGAACGGCATGCGTTGCACGGAGTACGGCATTCACGTTCTGGAGCAGCCGCCCCTGACGGTGCCATCGGAGCGTGCGACCTTCACGGACGTACCCGGCAGATCCGGCAGTCTGACAACCCTTGAAGGGGAGGACGTATACGACGACATGGTGCTCACGGCAACCTGCCTGATCGCCGACCCGGAGCGCATCCCGGAAATCGCCGCGTGGCTCAGAGGCAGCGGCAATGTCAGCTTTGCCAACCGCGAGGGCGGCTTTTATTATGCACGTGTGGTCAACCAGATCCCCTTTGAGAAGGTGCTGCGCGGGAATCCCCACCGCAGCTTCTCCGTGAACTTCCGTTGCAAGCCCTTTTGGTACCTGTCGGGCGTGGAACCCATCGTCCTGACAGCCGGCACTGGCGTGTTCGCCAATCCCGGCAGCATCGCCTCCGAGCCGGTAATTACGGTTTATGGGAACGGTGACATAACGCTGATGATCGGCTCCCAGATGGTCGAGCTGAAGGGCATCGAGGGTTCCATCACACTGAACACCGAGCTTCAGGAGGCGTACTCCGGCACGACTTCCATGAACAGCGCCGTGGACGGCGAGTTTCCCACGCTGCCGCCCGGAGCCGTGCCCTACTCCTGGGAGGGCGATGTCAGCCGCATCGAGATTCAGCCCAACTGGCGCAGCCTGTGAGATAAACTATTGCCTGTGATAGGAAATGCTGCTATAATTCAGCTATCATCCAACTGGAGAAGGGATATTGCATGGATCTGAAGGCCAGGGCAAGACAACTGAAAAGAGATGTACCGGCGGTCTTTCTGGCGCTTCGGGACAAACGCACACCCATAATCGCCAAGGTCATTGCCGCCATTACGGTGGGATATGCGCTTTCTCCGGTTGATCTGATCCCCGATTTTGTGCCCGTGCTGGGGTATCTGGATGACGTCATCCTGTTACCTGCGCTCATTGCCCTGACGATTCGGCTGATTCCTGCGGAGGTATTTGAACAGTGCCGAAGGGATAGTGAAAACCTGTGGGCAAATGGCAAGCCCAAAAGATGGTATTATGCCATTCCAATCATTTTGATATGGATGCTGGTTATCGGACTGATTGTCAAAGCCATCGTTTTCTGAACCGAATATCAATCTTGCCGCGCCACTCACACCAGAGCGGCGCTATTATTATGCCTTCGGGGAGGTGAGAATCATGATCTGCATCTATCCTGCGGACTGCACGGACTTTTCCACCAACGGAGCTGGGACGCTGCTGCCGCAGTCCTGCACCGTCACCGAGACGCTGAACGGCGAATACGAGCTGACGCTGGTACATTCCATCGACGAGCACGGGAAGTGGCGACGGCTCATGGAGGGCTGCATCCTGCGCGCGCCGGTGCCCGCCGCCATGACACCTCGCGTGCAACAGAAGGCTCAGACCCAGACCGGCGGCACCGACATCTACCGCATCACGGGTGGTCGGGTGAACCTGCGCAGCGGGCCGGGCACGGGCTACCGGGTGCTCAAGGTCTACAAGAAGGGTACCGAGGTGCTGCTTCAAGAAAAGACAAATGCATCGTGGTACGAGATCGTCTGCCCGGACGGCAAGCGCGGCTTCATGTCCACGAAGTATCTGAGTTTTGTGCGCAGCGAGAGCAATGTGCAGACGGCGGTCGCCGAAGTCATCGAATCCCAGCAGCTGCGCGACCAGCCCTTCCGCATCTACCGCGTGGTACCCGAGCTGAATCAGGTTACCGTCTATGCCCGCCACATCTTCTACGATCTGCTCGACAACATGGTGAAATCCCTCAAGCCCTCATCCTCCGCGATGGGGGCTTCTGTCGTGCAGGAATTGGCAGCATCCTGTGAGTCGGAGCACCCATTCAGCTTCTTCTCCGACCTCGAAGCCACGGCAGAGGAGGTGGAGTACACCAACGTCAATCCCGTGGAGGCTCTGCTGGGCGAGGACGGCGTGGTGGAAAAGTACGGCGGCGAGCTGCAGCGCGACTGGTACGATGTGTATGTGGTGGAGCGCGTGGGAAGCGACACGGACATCGAAATCCGCGAGGGAAAAAACCTGCTGGGCGTATCCTACGACGTGGATCTGACGAACGTGACCACGCGCATCATGCCTACCGGCGAGGATAAGGACGGTGAGCTGCTCTACCTCCCGGAGCTGTACGTTGACAGCCCGCACATCAGCGACTATCCCCATCCCCGCTGGATGCATCTCTCTGTATCAGAAGCAAAGGAGGTCACCAGCGGTGATGACAAAAAGACCAAGGCGCAGTGCTACGAGGAGCTGCGCACAGCGGCGAAGGCGGAGTACGACAAGGGCTGCGACCTGCCCACCGTCACCCTGAACGTCGATTTCATCAACTGCGCGGACACCGAGGAATACCGCGACTACCACCTGCTCCAGAACATCTATCTGGGGGATGCCGTTCGGGTGATCGCCCCGCGCATCGGCGTTGCCGTGTCCATGCGCCTGACCCAGTACACCTACGACTGCCTGAAGCGCAAGTACACCCAGCTGTCCCTAGGCACGGTCGCAGAGACCCTCGAGGGTAGCATGATCTCCTCCAGGCAGCTTCCCAGCGGCAGCATCACCGGAGGCAAGTTGGCCAGCAATTCGGTGGGCAGCCTGCAGCTGAAGGCAGCCTCCATCCTGGCCGGGCACATCGATGCGGACGCGATCACCACGGATAAGCTGGCGGCGGGCGTCGTGACGGCGGAAAAGCTGGCAGCGGGTGCGGTGGACGCAGGCGCACTGAGCGCCATCACAGCGAAAATTGGCAGTCTGACCGCAGATGACATCAAGACTGACACCCTTGCGGCAGGCTTGGCTGCTTTCACAGTGATTACCTGCGGATCGGCCAGCTTCGACCAGGCGACCGTTCAGCATCTGGTCGCTGAGGCGCTGAATCTCTCCTTCGGCGTTGGCGACGAGGTGTTCATCAACAACCTCAAGGTCGCCTACGC
>SFNY01000027.1 GCA_004554085.1 Clostridiales bacterium
TATAATAGCTATATAAACGCAGGTGCGTAATTTCTGTTTGGTCAATCGCGCTGATTTGGAAATGGGTTGAGGGAAATGAGAATGCGTAAATCGAAAAACGGATTGGCTTATTTTATGGCATTCACGCTCACGATGGGTATGCCTACGCTAACCTGTGCGGATATTGAGATAGTTTCTCCTGGTGTTGCCGTTTCTGGAACCACGACAACTATCACCGACGATTTACCTGCAAGCGAGACGGCTGTTGAACCAACAGTCGATTCTGCTTCGGAGTCCGAAGCGGAAGCAACCATTCTGGGTATGGATCCTGAGGTAAACACGTATCCATTGTCGGATCTGAATGAATCAATGCCCCCTGCGCAGGAAGAGGGTTTTCCAAATGTGCCAGATGATATGAATAGCGCCCAGTTGGAACCTTTGACAATAGATGAAGATGTTCCAGAAGGAGAAATCATTGTCACCATACCACCAACAATAAACTTCAGCAGGGAACGCACAGAACATTGCAATCTCAGTATTTCGGTGAGCGGACTTGATTCTTATTCTGACGGAGGGATTGCCGTTGAGGTTTTTGTTGCTTCACAAAATGGTTTCATATTATCAGATGGAAAGCAGGACATTGAATACGGAGTGTATTCTTCGGGAAGCACCGTTCCATTAACCAATGGGTGTCAGGCTGCGCGCTTTACATCGGATGGCAGTCAGGATTTGACAATATCAATTATTGAGGAAACTCCTCAATACGGACGCTACACGGATACTCTAACCTTCACCCTGAAAACTGTTGGGAGTGGAACAGAACATGAATAGAAAGCATAGACGCATTTCAAACATAAAATGGAATCTGGTGTATTTTCTGATTGCATTGATGATTGTTGTGACGGGCCTGTCGACAATTGCATTTTCCTTTCCGCAGCAGAAGGACGACGTGCGTGCTTTAAACGTTCAGCAACAGGCAGCAGACCGTGGGATGCCGTCGTCGACACTTCCAGCTGCACCCGCATCAACGGCGCAATCACCGGTTATTCCGACAGCGACAGCGAAAACACTCCTGGCACTGGATCCCTTTGCAGGGCCCAGAATTACACCCACTCCCGCCCCCACTGAACCGGGCGTTGCCATACAGGGATGGAGCATGCTGAAACTTCCCGCAGACGCTGACGAAGCGGATGTTGCGCTCTATAATCCGGAGGAGAACGAGGACTGGTATTATTTGACATTTGCCCTCTATCTTATCGAAGATGACGAGCCAAGTGACGAAGCGCTCTTCCAAACGGGCTTGATTCCTCCGGGGCAGTATTGTAACAAAGTAATTCTGAATCATCCGCTAAAATCCGGAACGTATGACGCGATACTTCACGTTCAGCCCTATTATATGAACGAATCACAACTGCCCACGAACAATCTGAACCTCGATATCCGTCTGCTTGTTGAATAGCAGCGAAAATGCTTTGTGCCTAAGGCGCAGGTGCGCCATAGAATTAAGGAGGAGAACAGTATGAAGATTTTTAAGAAGACACTGGCAATTGCAATGGTTCTTTGTCTCGCATTGGGATGCCTTGCAGCGCAAGCGGTCACGGAACTTACGGAGAGCACGGAGGCCACCGCGCAGACGCAGGTTGTTCTGGATCTCGGCGAACAGCCGACCAGCTACACCATCGTCATTCCCTCCCAGGTCACCATTGACCCTGCCACCGGAAAGGGCAACGGAACGATTACGTTGAAGAGCGGATTTGTGCTGACGGATGTGACTTCTCTGAAGGTAAGGATGACTGGCGGTTATACTGAAGGACATTTTTCTCAGGGACAAGGCGGTGGAGCAAGCACGACGTATGAAGCATACATGATGCTTAAGAATACAGAAAATGACAGCCAGCTGAAGTGCGAGATTGATCATCAGGGGATTGGAAATTTAATGTATACAACAGATTTGATTAGTGTTACAAACCAGACAAGCAATACTGAAGATAAATCTCATACCTTGAGATTCAATATTACCAATGACCTCCCATCTTACGGTAAATACACTGGAACCCTGACTTTCTCGGTAGTAACCGCATAAACCCAGAGATGTGCTGCCCCTCCCTGACAGGGAGGGCTTCTTTCTATACCACCAACCTCAAATACTTATACACCGTCGGCCTTGACAGTCCGCATACCCTTGCCAGTTCGCTGACATTCAGCTTTCCGGCCATAAACGCGGGATAGTGCTTGTAGAATACAGCCGGGATATCATCCTTCGTAGTCTGGGGTCTGCCGATGTGTTTTCCCTTGATTGCGGCGTTTGCCATTCCAGACCTGACACGCGCCCGCAGGATGGAGAGTTCCAGCTCGGCGAACACGGCGGAAATCTGGATAAAGGCTTGGCTCATTGGGTCAATCTGTCCGTCCCGGCAATCCACCGTGATACTGCCAAGGATGACAAGGCGCATTCGCTTTTCCTTGATAATGCTGATGATTTCGCAGAGCTGCTGGGTGCTTCGGCTCAACCGGCTGACTTCTGTGGTGATGATGGTATCGCCCGCTTCGGCGGTTTGAAGCAGCATAGCATCCAAATATTCCTGTCTGGACAGCACATACTTCTTGCCCTTCAGCGAATCAGTGTTGCTGACAAACAGATACATACTCCTCTAAAAGAATTTTTGACTTTGGTTGATTCCAGTACCTCTGCAGACCGCACCCGGAATTGTTTCCGCAGGATGTCCGGAGGATTGCACCGCTTCCCTTGACGATTGCGCTCGGCTGTGATACAATATAATCGGTTTTTAAAAAACCTGTAAGATGGTTTTTGTAAACAAGACAGCTGGTGGGGGAGATAGCATGAAAACTCGCATCGTATCGGATTCTGCGGCCAATCTGTACGCGCTGGAGGGCGTAGATTTCCTCAGCGTTCCCCTGAAGATCATCACCGAGGAGCGCGAATACGTGGATCGCCCCGGCCTGAACATCGCGGAGATGGTGGAGGAGCTGCATCGCACGAAGGGGCCGTCGCGCACGTCCTGCCCGAACACCTTCGAGTGGCTGGAGGCCTTCGAGGGCGCGGACGCGATCTTCGCCGTGACCATCAGCGGCGCGCTGTCCGGCAGCCATGCGGCGGCGATGCACGCGAAGGAGGAATACCTGAGCGCCCACCCCGATGCGAAGGTCTGCGTGATCGACACGCTGTCTGCAGGCGCGGAGATGCTTTTGATCGTGGAGAAGCTGTGCCTGCTGATCCAGCGGGAGCTGTCCTTTGAGGAGATCGAGAAGGAGATCGCCGCCTATCAGCGCCACACCCACGTGCTCTTCTGCCTGCAATCGCTGAACAACCTGGCCCGCAACGGCAGGATCAGCCCCGCCATCGCCAAGCTGGCGGGTGTGCTGGGCATCCGCGTGCTGGGCAAGGGCTCCGAGGAGGGTCAGCTGCAGGCGCTGCACAAGTGTCGCGGCGAAAAGCGGATGCTGGAGAACACCTATGCGGAGATGAAGAAGGCGGGCTTCTGCGGCGGACGGGTGCACATCGCCCACTGCCTGAACGAGGCTGCGGCGCAGCAGCTGCGTCAGCTCATCCTGCGGGAGCACCCCGGCTGCGCGGTGACCATCGGCGACTGCACCGGCCTGTGCAGCTTCTACGCCGAGAAGGGCGGGCTCATCGTGGGCTACGAGGACACGGGCGCGCGCTGACCGATTGGATATTTGCCCCCGAAGGCGTGATTGTCCGCTTTCGGGGTTTTTTCTGCCACGAATGGCTGCGGTGCGGCGGGGCTTGCGCCCAAAATCGGCATCTTTCCGCTGAATTCACAGAAAGCACTTTCTTTTTCGGTGAATCTGTACTATAATAATCGAAATTGCTGAACCGGATGCGCATGCAGCCCGGAAGAGGAGTGTCCTGCATTGATCGATCAAGATAAAGTCAGAGAGGCGGTCTCCATGTTCCTGACCGCCATCGGTGAGGATCCGAACCGTCCCGGCCTGGTGGAGACCCCCGACCGCATCGCCCGCATGTGCGCGGAGCTGTTCGGCGGCCTGGAGCAGACGGCTGCGGAGCCGCTGGCCAAGCGTTTCCCTGTGGATGAAAACAATCTGGTGATGGAGAAGGACATCACCTTCTATTCCGTGTGCGAGCACCATCTGCTGCCCTTCTACGGCAAGGTGCACATCGCATACGTGCCCGACGGATCGGTGGTGGGCCTGAGCAAGCTGGCCCGCACGGTGGAGGTGTTCGCACGCCGCCCGCAGATTCAGGAGCAGCTGACCACGGGCGTGATGGTGATGGTGGAGGCCGAGCACATGTGCATGACCATGCGGGGCATCAAGAAGCCCGGCACCAAGACGGTCACGGCGTCCATGTTGGGCTGCTTTGAGAAGGACGTTGCGCTGCAGGAGCGCTTCTACAATTTCCTGCGCTTGGGATGAAGCGCGTCGACGCCATCCTGCGGCATCCGCTGTTTGCGGAGAAGCTCCGCCTACTGAACGAACTGGAGGCGGAGCGCGCTTTCTGCCGCCACGATCTCACCCACCTCTTGGATGTGGCGCGGCTGATGTGGATCGACGTGCTGGAAAAGGGGCTTGCCCTCGACCGCGAGACGGTCTATGCCGCCGCGCTGCTGCACGACCTGGGCCGGGCGGAGCAGATCCAGCGGGGCATTCCCCACGAACAGGCAAGCGCTGCGCTGGCGGAGAGCATCCTGCCGGCCGCGGGCTTTACAGCGGATGAAATTGCGGCGGTCGTCGCGGCCATCCGCAGCCACCGGGGCAGCGCACCGGCGGACGCAAGAAATGCGCTGGGGGAGATCCTCTACCGGGCGGACAAGGCCTGCCGCCTGTGCTGGCGATGCGATGCGCGCGACGCATGCAACTGGCCGGAGGAGCGAAAACACGCGGGCATTGCCCGATAAGGAGGACATGAGCCGTGCAGATTGGCAATCGTGAATTTCAGACGAGCGGAAAGACCTACATCATGGGCATCCTGAACGTCACGCCGGATTCCTTTTCCGACGGCGGCAGATGGAACCAGCTGGATGTTGCGCTGCGCCACGTGGAGGACATGCTGAATGAGGGCATGGACGTGGTGGACGTGGGCGGAGAATCCACCCGCCCCGGCTACACGAAGATCTCCGATCAGGAGGAGATCGACCGCGTGGCCCCGGTGATCGAGGCCATCAAGGCCCGCTTCGACGTGCCCATCAGCCTGGACACCTACAAGAGCGGCGTTGCCCGGGCGGGCGTCGCTGCGGGTGCAGACCTGATCAACGACATCTGGGGCCTGAAGTACGACTCCGAGATGGCGCGGGTGATTGCGGAGGCGAACCTGCCCTGCTGCCTGATGCACAACCGCGAAAACGCCAGCTATGCCGAGTTCTTCCCGGAGATGCTGGAGGATCTGAAGGAGACCCTGCGCCTTGCAGACGCGGCAGGTATCGCCCGGGACAAAATCATCCTCGATCCCGGCGTGGGCTTTGCCAAGAGCCTTGAGAACAATCTGGAGTGCGTGCGCCGCCTGGGTGACCTGATCCGGGCCTTCGAGCTGCCGGTGCTGCTGGGCACCAGCCGCAAGAGCATGATCGGACTGACGCTGAACCTGCCCTCGGACCAGCGCGTGGAGGGCACCGTGGCCACCAGCGTGATGGCGGCGATGGCAGGCTGCATGTTCGTGCGCGTGCATGACGTGCAGGCCAATGCCCGCGCGGTGAAGATGACGGAGGCCATCTGCCATGGCGCGTAAGTCGGACGAGATTCGCATCCGGGGCCTGCGCATCTTCGCGCACCACGGTGTGTTCGAGGAGGAGACCCGGCTGGGCCAGATGTTCGTGGTGAACGCCACGCTGTACACCTCCACCCGACAGGGCGGCCTCGCGGACGCGCTGGAGCAGACCATCAGCTACGCCGACGTGTGCGTGTTCCTGACGGAGTATCTTCAGAAGAACACCTGGAAGCTGCTGGAGGCGGCGGTGGAGCATGCCTGCCGCGCGCTGCTGCTGAAATTCCCCCTTATAAATGAAGTGGAGCTAGAGCTTATGAAGCCCAGCGCGCCCATCCCGCTGCCCTTCGACAGCGTATCCGTGCGGGTGCGTCGGGGCTGGCATCGCGCCTTTGTGGCGCTGGGCTCCAATATGGGCGACAAGCAGGGGTATCTTAACGGCGCGGTGGATGCCCTGCGGGCGGACAAATGCGTGCGGGTGAAGCAGGTCAGCGCCTACCGCGTGACCGCACCCTACGGCGGCGTGGAGCAGGACGACTTCCTGAACGCCGCCATGGAGATCGAGACGCTGTACGATCCTCAGGAACTGCTGGACGCGCTGCACGTCATCGAGCAGGCCGCCCGGCGGGAACGGCTGGTGCACTGGGGTCCGCGCACGCTGGATCTGGACATCCTGTTCTACGACGATCTGGTGCAGGACGACCCCGCGCTCATCCTCCCCCACCCCGACCTGCACAACCGGGACTTCGTGCTCGGCCCCATGGCTGAGCTCGCGCCGAACTTCGTGCATCCGGTGCTGAACAAGACCATGAAGCAGCTTCTGAACGAGCTGCCTACCGCAGAGAAATAAAAAAGATGGGCGCTGCCTTCCGAAAATCAATGGAAGGCAGCGCCCTGTTTCTACATAGCTTATTCCGCCAGCATCTGCTCCAGAACCGTGGCTGCGGTCTCCACGAAGCGCACGCAGGGGCGGGTGCGGTAGTATTCCGGCGTGCGCTCCTCGGGATCGCCGCCGCTCTCCTTCTTCAGGCCGATGTTGTGCAGAAGCTCCCGGCAGATGATCGTCTCGTGCTCCGCCTTGAAGCGGCTGGCAAAGTCGCGCACGTTGGCGTAGTGCTCCTTCTTGGCCACGGGATCCTCGGGGTTGGAGTTGCCGCGCAGCGCACCGTAGACCAGCATCGCGCCGCTCACCGCGCCGCAGACCTCGCGCATCTTGCCGAAGCCGCCGCCGAAGGACGAGGCCAGCTTCGCGAGCTGCTCCTCGCTCATGCCCATCTCCTCGGAAAACGCGATGGCCACGGCCTGCGCGCAGTTGTAGCCCTTCAGGAAGTTGTCCCGTGCCAGTTCCGCATGATTCTTCATAGTGATCCTCCTCTGTAGTATCATCCTTTACTATTATACCACATCTGCGCAAAAAATAAAGACTCTGTCGCAATTGCGTGCGCGGATTTTGCTTGACGATTTCACGAAAACATACTATAATAATACTTCGTATGATATATGCTAGAGTGGCTGTGTATGTCAGTCGCTCTCAGGGAGGAAACTGAATGAAGGTTAAAAGCTTGATCAAACTCGGAATCGTCGCGGTGCTGATCGTCGTCGTGGCGTTCCTGGCTCTGAACGGCTTGCAGGTTGGCAAGTACATCCTGAAGCCCGTGGGCAGCGCCATCAGCCTGGGTCTGGATCTGCGCGGCGGCGTGTCCACGGAGTACAGGGTCACCGATACCACGGTGGACAACTACGAATCCCTGCTGGACGGTACCGTGTCCGCCCTGCGCACCCGTCTGACCAACGCCGGCTTCACCGAGGCCACCGTGGCCATTCAGGGCAACGACCGCATCCTGGTGGAGATCCCGGACGTGGACGATCCGGAGCAGGTTGCCGAGATCATCGGCACCCCCGCCCATCTGGAGTTCCGCGATCCCAACGGCAACGTGGTCTTCGAGGGCAAGGACATCAAGTCCGCCGGTGCACAGTGGTCTGATGAGACCAGCACCAAGGCCGGCGTGGGCTTCGTTCTGAACAAGGAAGCTTCCGAGGCCTTTGCCAAGGCCACCCAGGAGTTCCTGGGTCAGTCCATCTCGATCTATCTGGACGATGAGCTGATCTCCGCGCCCACGGTCAATCAGGTCATCACCGGCGGCCAGGGCATCATCACCAGCAGCGCCTCCGAGAGCACCGAGGAGTCTGTTGAGTGGGCCAACAACCTGGCCATGCTGATCCAGTCCGGCGCGCTGCCGCTGGACATCGAGGAAGTGGAGACCCGCGCGATCTCCGCAACCCTGGGCATCGAGGCCATTGACGGCGCGCTGCTGGCCGGCATCGTGGGCCTGGCGATCATCCTGATCTTCATGCTCGTGATGTACCGCCTGCCGGGCGTGGCCGCGGACATGGCGCTGCTGATCTACATGCTGATCGTGTTCTACGTCATGGCCATCATCGGCGTGCAGCTGACGCTGCAGGGCGTGGCAGGTATCCTGCTGGGCATCGGCATGGCGGTTGACGCCAACGTGGTCATCTTCGAGCGCTTCCGCGAAGAGCTCAAGGACGGTCGCACGCCGCTCAACGCCGTGAAGTTCGGCTTCCGCAACGCGGGCCGCGCGGTTCTGGACTCCAACGTCACCACCCTGATCGCCGCCGTCGTGCTGATGATCTTCGGCACCGGCACCATCAAGGGCTTCGCCACCACGCTGCTGATCTCCGTGCTTGCGTCCCTGTTCACCGCAGTCGTCGTCACCCGCTGGCTGCTGAACCTGATCTGCAGGCTGGACATCCGCAAGCGCAGCGCTTATACGCGATAAGGGGAGGGCAAATTCCATGAAGAAAAGATTTACCGGAAATACGCGCCTCTTCCTGTGCATCTCTGGCGCAATCATTGTCATCGCTCTGATCATGCAGATCGTCGGCGTCGGCCTGAACCTGGGTATCGACTTCACCGGCGGCTCCCTGCTGAACTACTCCGTCGGCGAGGACTACGACGTCGCCGATGTGGAAACCATCCTCGCCAGCGCCGGCTACGAGGGCAGCCAGGTCACCAAGGCAGCGCCCTCCGACGCCTCCATCGCCCTTCAGGCGGAGCTTGCGCAGAAGGCCGCGGAGGCCGCTGCCGAGCCGGAGGAGGAAGTTGCTGAGGAAACCGAGACGCACGTTCACGCGGACGGCACCGTCCACGAGGGCAGCCACGATGAGGAAGCCGAGGCTGAGGAGGCCGAGGAATTCGTGCCCATGCTGAATCTGGACAAGTCCTCCGTCAAGGCCGACGGCCTGACCGACCTTCAGATTCGCCTGAACCTGGTGGACGAGAGTGAGGGCCTGGAGCAGGCCATCGCCGACGCAGTTGCCGCCCAGTTCCCGGGCGCGACCCAGCTCAGCTACGGCGCGCTGACCAACTCCACCATCGTGGAGAAGGGTCTGGACGTGGAGTATTCCGGCGGCTACATCGCCGAGTTTGAGATCGGCGCGGAGTTCGATTCCGCCGCCGCCACCGAGGCCGTCAAGAGCGCTCTTGCGGAGAACTTCTCCCTGATCGACGCCGTCGCCCTGCGCTACGACGCCGCTGCCGAGGCCGAGACCGCCGAAACCACCGAGACTGAGACCGAAACCGAGGCTGAAGCAGAAGCCGAGACCACCGAGACCGAGGAGGTCGAGGAGAGCGGCACCAACCTGCGCGTGCTGGTCAACATCGACGACCAGGCCTCCCAGGTGCGCGGCCTGCTGGAGAAGGAAATGACCGCGAAGTATGAGAACTTCCGCTTCGTGTCCGTCGACCACGTCTCCGCAATCGCCGGTCGCGACCTGCTGGGCAACGCCGTCAAGGCGCTGCTGATCGCCTTCGCCTGCATGCTGATCTACATCGCCATCCGCTTCGACGTGTTCTCCGGACTGGCGGCGCTGTTCGGCCTGATCCACGACGTGCTGATCATGTGCTCCTTCATGGTGTTCTTCCGCGCGTTCTTCCAAGTGAACAGCTCGTTCATCGCCGCGGTGCTGACCATCGTCGGTTACTCCATCAACAACACGATCATCATCTTCGATCGCATCCGCGAGACTGCGAAGAAGCCGGGCTATACCCAGAAGCCCCGCATGGAGATCGTGGAGGACTCCGTCGCCAACACCCTGAGCCGCACCATCAACACCTCCCTGACCACGCTGATCACGCTGGTCGCGCTGTATGTGTTCGGTGTGGATTCCATCCGCGAGTTCGCATTCCCGCTGATCGTGGGCATGCTGGCCGGCACCTACTCCTCCGTTCTGCTGAGCGGCCAGGTCTGGGCCATGTGGATGGAGAAGCGCAACGCGCGCAAGGCACAGAAGAAGGCCTAATTACCCCAGGTTTACTCAATCAGGAATCGACCCTCGCGCCGGTTCCTGATTTCGTTATTCACGCTTCACTTACGAAAGGCAGGGATGGACATGCTGCGCTATGTGCAGAGATCGCTTGCGCGCTGCGATTTTCCGCGCCCGGAGGGCATGTCCCCCGTGCTGCACCGCCTGCTGATGCAGCGCGGCGTGGCCTCCGTGGAGGAAGCGCAGGCCTTCCTGCATCCCGGTGCAGATCAGCTGCACGATCCCATGCTGCTCAGCGACATGCCCGAGGCGGCGGAGCGCATCCGCGCCGCCATCGACGGGGAGCAGCGCATCTGCGTCTACGGCGACTACGATGTGGACGGCGTGTGCGCATCGGCCATCCTCTCCGGCTATCTGCGCGAGG
The DNA here is from genome assembly GCA_004554085.1 of Clostridiales bacterium. Classification (GTDB taxonomy): domain Bacteria; phylum Bacillota; class Clostridia; order Christensenellales; family Aristaeellaceae; genus SFTH01. Next base: position 10,392 of record SFNY01000027.1, read on the forward strand.
TCGGCGCGGAGGTGGAGGTCTACCTGCCCTCCCGCCACAGCGAGGGCTACGGTCTGAACGAGGGCGCGATCCGGGAGATTGCAACGCGGGCGGAGCTGCTGGTCACGGTGGACTGCGGCGTGGCCTCCAGCGAGCTGATCGCGCTGGCCAAGTCGCTGGGCCTGACCTGCATCGTCACCGATCACCACCGCCCCGGCGAAGTTCTGCCGGACTGCCCGGTGGTCAATCCCCTCAGAAACGACTATCCCTTCCCCTGGCTCTGCGGCGCGGGCGTGGCCTTCAAGCTGGTGCACGCGCTGGGCGGCGAGGAAGCGGCCATGGCGCGCATCGATCTGGCGGCCATCGCCACCGTGGCGGACGTGGTTTCCCTCACCGGCGAGAACCGCGCCATCGTGCACCTGGGCCTGAAGCGCATCAATTCGGGTCGCGTTCGTCCGGGCCTTGCGGCGCTGATGGAGAGCGCGCGCATCGAGCCGGGCACGCTCACCAGCGAGGGAATCGCCTTCCGCATCGCGCCGCGACTGAACGCGGGCGGGCGGCTGGGCTCCGCGCGGCGGTCCTTTGAGCTGCTGACCCAGGAGGATCCCTTCCTGGCCGTGGCCCAGGCGGACGAGCTGGAGCAGGAGAATGCCCGGCGGCAGAGCGTGGAGCGCGAGATTCGCACCGCTGCCGAGGAGCAGCTCAGGGACTTCGATTTCTCCGCCCACCGCATCCTGATGGTGCGGGGCGCGGGCTGGAACCCCGGCGTGATCGGCCTGACCGCATCGCGGCTGCGGGAGGAGTACAACTTCCCCACCATCGTGTTTGCCGAGAACGACGGCGTGCTCACCGGCTCCTGCCGCAGCATCGAGGGCGTGGACATCTACGAGACGCTGTCCTCGGCGGCAAACTTACTGGAGCGCTACGGCGGGCACCGCCAGGCGGCGGGGCTTACGCTGCGATCCGAGAACTTCGACGCGCTTCAGGCGGCGCTGGACGAGTACCTGTTCCGGAACGCCCCCGCCGAGGCCTACCTGCCCATGGCGGAGTACGACATCGACGTGTCGCTTAACGAGTGCAGCGAGGCCTTCGTCCGCGAGATGCAGGCGCTGGAGCCCACCGGCTGTGGGAACCCCGAGCCGGTGTTCCGAACAGCTGTGCAGCTCATCGAGGCGCGGGCCATCGGGGCGCAGGGCGCGCACCTGCGGCTGGTGGCCTCGGAGCACGGCGTGCGGCGCACGGGCGTGTTCTTCGGCGCGGGCAACCGGGCAAATCGCCTGGGCGACGCGGCGGAGATTCTGTTCACCCCCCAATTGAACGTCTGGAACGGGCGCACGGATGTGCAGCTGCGGCTGAGCGCGCTGCGCGAATCCGACGTCAATGCACAAATTGCGGCCAATCGGGAGTCCGAAGGAGAGAAGCAGCGCAGATTCTTAACAGAATTGCTCTATAATAGAGGGTATCATCGCATGGACTGTCCGCAGTACACCGACGTGAATGCCCTGCGCGCGCTGCTGCATCGCGGGGTGCAGGGAACCTGGATCCTCTGTGCCAGTCTGGATGCCGCACAGCAGCTCCGCGCCGCGCTGGCGGACTGTCCGCTGGATCTGTCCATCGGCGCGCTGCCGGAGGATGCGCGGGCGTTCAACGCCATCGCGGTCTGCCCGGAACGCCTGGACGGCTTCCCGAGGGCACTGCGCCATCTGGTGCTGGCGGGGCTTCCCGCGCCGGAGGCGGAAATCCCCGGCGTGGAGGTGTGCAGCCTCGACTGGGAGGAGGGCCTCTGGCGGGAGCTTCCGGACGTGGATCAGATGCGCGAGGTCTACCGCGCCGCGCTGCACCTCAGCCGCCGCCCGCTGCATTTCTCCTCCTGGGAGGCGCTCGATCACCATCTGAGCGAGGAGGCGCAGCTGCCGCTGACCGCCTGCCATGTTTCGCTCCTGGCGCTTCTGGACATGCAGCTGATCGAGCTGCGGGAGAAGCCGTTTGCGATGCAGGTGCCGCCGGTGAGAAAGACCGATCCCCAATCCAGCGCGCTCTGGCGCGCCATCGAAGCATTGAAGAAAACGACCAAAGGAGGGTGCGCACATGACCGGTAATGCAGAACAGGGCTATATGAGCGTGGAAGATCTGATCCGCCGGATCCGAAAGTACCATCCGGAGGACGACATGGATCTGGTGCGCCGGGCCTATCAGTACGCGGAGAAGGCCCACGCGAACCAGAAGCGCAAGTCGGGCGAGCCGTACTTTAGCCATCCCTGCGCGGTGGCGGTGATCCTCACCGACCTGATGCTGGACGCAACCACCATCGCAGCGGGCCTCTTGCACGACTGCGTGGAGGACGTGGACGGCGTGACCCAGGAGACCATCCGTCAGGAGTTCGGTCAGGAGGTCGAGCTGCTGGTGGACGGCGTGACCAAGCTGAGTCAGCTCAACTTCGCCTCCCGCGAGGAGGCACAGGCGGAGACCCTGCGCAAGATGTTTCTGGCCATGGCCAAGGACATCCGCGTAGTGCTGATCAAGCTGGCCGACCGCCTGCACAACATGCGCACGCTGAAGTACCAGAAGCCGGAGCGCCAGATTCCCATCGCCCGGGAGACGCTGGACATCTACGCGCCGCTGGCCCACCGCATGGGCGTATACACCATCAAGTGGGAGCTGGAGGATCTCTCGCTGCGCTACATCGATCCCGAGGGCTACCAGGAGCTGGTGCGGCTGGTGGGCATGAAGCGCGAGGAGCGCGAGCGGCTGATCGCGGACGTGTCCCAGCAGCTGAGCGTGCGGCTGCGCGAGGCCGGCATCAAGGCCGAGATCACCGGTCGTCCCAAGCACTTCTACTCCATCTACAAGAAGATGAAGAGCCAGAACAAGACCTTCGACCAGATCAACGATCTGATCGCGCTGCGCGTTCTGGTGAACACCCAGCAGGACTGCTACTTCGTGCTGGGCGTGGTGCACACCATGTGGCCCCAGGTTCCGGGCCGCTTCAAGGACTACATCTCCATGCCCAAGGCGAACATGTACCAGTCGCTGCACACCACCGTGGTCAACCAGGGCAAGCCCTTCGAGGTGCAGATCCGCACCTTCGACATGCACCGCACCGCGGAGTACGGTATCGCGGCGCACTGGAGGTACAAGGAGGGCCGCGCCAACGAAAACGAGCTGGATCAGAAGCTGAGCTGGCTGAGGCGCATCCTGGACTGGCAGAGCGACGTGCGCGACCCCGGCGAGTTCGGTGAGCTGGCCAAGGTGGACCTGTTCGCGGACGAGGTGTTCGTGTTCACCCCCAAGGGCGACGTGATCTCGCTGCCCAGGGGCGCGACCCCGCTGGACTTCGCCTACCGCATCCACTCCGCCGTGGGCAACCGCTGCATCGGCGCGAAGGTGAACGGGCGCATCGTGCCGCTGGCCGCACAGCTTCAGACCGGCGACTTCGTGGAGGTCATGACCTCCGCAAACTCCCACGGCCCGTCGCGGGACTGGCTGAACATCGTCAAGACCAGCGAGGCCAAGGCCAAGATTCGCGCCTGGCTGAAGAAGGAACAGCGCGACGTGAACATCCCGCTGGGCAAGGACATGCTGGAGAAGGAGGCCAAGCGCCTGGGTTACAGCATGTCGCAGCTGCTCAAGGGCGACGCGCCGGCGATCATCGAAAAGCGCTTCTCCGCCCAGACCCTGGACGACATCTACGCCATGGTCGGCTTCGGCGGACTGTCCTGCGCGCAGGTGGTCAACCGCCTGGTGGACGAATACAAGAAGAACAACAAGGCGGAGGAGGCCGCTGCTGCAGCCGCTGCCGTCATGAAGGAGGAACCCCAGCAGCCCCAGCGCAAGCAGCCGCAGTCCAGCTCCAACGGCGTGATCGTCAAGGGCGAAAGCGGCATGCTGGTGCGCTTCGCCCGCTGCTGCAACCCGCTGCCGGGGGACAGCATCGTGGGCTACATCACCCGTGGCCGCGGCGTGTCGGTACACCGCACGGACTGCGTGAGCCTGAAGGATCCCGATGTGGAAAAGGATCGTCTGATCGAGGTGGAGTGGGAGGCCCAGGGCACCGACGCGTCCTACGAGGCCGAGATTCGCCTCATCACCTACAACCGCACCGGACTGCTGGCTGAAATTTCGGTGATGCTGGCGGCGCAGAACGTGCCGGTGAGCGCCATCAGTGGCCACGCCTACAAGGATTCCACCTACATCTTCCACGTCTCCATCATCATAAAGGACACCGCTCAGCTCAACCGGATCATTCGCGAGCTGAAGAAGTGGCCGGATGTGATCGAGGTGGATCGCGTGTCCTCCTGATGGACACAAATTTCGATTGAATGAGGAAAAGATATGCGCTGTGTTGTACAGAAGGTGACGCGCGCCAGCGTGACCGTCGCGGGGGAGCTGGTGGGCGAGATCGGAATGGGCTACATGGTTCTGGTGGGCGCCGAGGAGGGCGACACCGAGGCGGACGTAAACTACTGCGCCGACAAGATCGCCGGACTGCGGGTGTTTGAGGATGCGGATGACAAGCTGAACCTCTCCGTGAAGGACGTGGGCGGCAGCGTGCTGCTGGTGTCCCAGTTCACGCTGCTGGGCGACGCGCGCCATGGCCGCCGCCCCAGCTTCATCCGCGCCGCGCGCCCGGAGCAGGCCGAGCCGCTGTTTGAAAAGCTGGTGCAGCGGGTGTCCGACGCGGACATTCCGGTGGCTACGGGCCGCTTCCGCACTCACATGGAGGTCTCGCTAGTGAACGACGGCCCCGTCACCATACTGCTGGACAGCAAGAAGGGATTTTAAGCTGCGATGAAATATGAAATCAAGCCCGTGCTCTGCGGTCTCTATCAGGAGAACGCCTATCTGCTGTGCCCCGAGGGGACGAGGGACGCGCTGCTGATCGATCCGGGCGACGATCTCAACGCCCTGAAGCGCGCGCTGGAGGCCTCCGGGCGCACTTTGCGCGCGATTCTGCTCACCCACGGCCACTTCGATCACATGCTTGCCGCCCAGCCGCTGTCCCGCATCACGGGAGCTGCGGTGTACGTGCATCCGCTGGATCAGGAGCTGTTGTGCGACGAGGACAAGAACGCCTACGATCCCAACTGCGCAAGCCTGCCCTGCCCCGTGGACTTTGAGGCCGAGGAGCTGGAGGACGAAATCGAGGTCTGCGGCCTGCGCTTCCGCGTGCTGCACACCCCCGGCCACACCCGGGGCAGCGTGTGCTATTATGATGAAGAAAACGGCATCCTGTTCAGCGGGGACACCCTGTTCTGCGCGGGCTTCGGGCGCATGGATCTCTACGGCGGCAGCCCTGCGCAGATGCGCGCCTCGTTGCGCAGCCTGCTTACGCTGCCGGAGGCAACGCAGGTCTACTGCGGTCACGGCCCGATGACCAGCATCCGATCCGAAAAGAGGAGGTACAGCCTGTGATCCGCGTGCGCACCTGCACCCCGGAGTTCATCTCCGACATCGGCGACATGCTGCGCCTGTTCCTGGGCGACGTGCAGATCGTCGAGGCCGCGTCCGGGGAGGAAGCGGATTACGAGCATGAGATTTTCGAGCGCGAGGGCCGCATCACCGACTGCTGGAGCCACGGCGACCTGGCCCACGAGATCGAGCAGCCCAGCCCCACCGGCACGCCGGTGGAGCTTCGCCGCGCACGCAAGCGGCAGGTGAAGCGGACGCTGTACGAGCTGCTGAAGGACATGACCGGCATGCAGCTTCCCTGGGGCGCGCTCACCGGCATCCGGCCCACGCGGCTGCTGTACGAGGCGCTGGACGCGGGGCTTGACATGGATGCGGCGCGAAAACGTGTGATGCGGGAGTTCGACGTATCCGCCGACCGCGCAGAGCTGCTCTGCGAAATCGCGGAGATGCAGCGCGGCGTACGCACACCCGAGGCGGGCAGCTTCGACCTCTATATCGGCATCCCCTTCTGCAAGACCCGCTGCAGCTACTGCTCCTTCTCCTCGGGGGAGATCGGGCGCAACAAGAAGCTGGTGGAGCCCTACGTCGAAGCGCTGCTGCGGGAGATTGAGCTCTCCGCCCAGCTGATGCGGGAGGCGGGGCTGCACGTGCGCGCGGCCTACATGGGCGGCGGCACGCCCACGGCCATTCCCTGCGACGATCTGGAGCGCATCCTCGCAGCGGCCCGGGAGGCCTTCCCCGGCGCGGTGGAGTGGACGGTGGAGGCTGGTCGCCCGGACACCATCGACCGGGAGAAGCTCGCGATGCTCAAGCGCATGGAGATCGGCCGCATCTCCGTCAATCCCCAGACCTTCTGCGACGAGACCCTCGCGCGCATCGGCCGCAGCCACAGCGGCGAGGACACCGTGCGGGCCTACGAGCTGGCCCGTGAGCTGGGCTTCGACGATATCAACATGGATCTGATCGCGGCGCTGCCCGGCGAGACCCCGGAGATCTTCGATGCGACGCTGGAGAAGGTGATCGCGCTCAAGCCGGAGAGCGTCACCGTGCACTCGCTGGCCATCAAGCGCTCCAGCAAGCTGCACGAGCAGCTGCACGTCTCCGGCGCGGGCCACACCCAGGTCAGCGCCGAGGGCGCGGCGGAGATGATCGCCCACGCCCGCAGTCGGCTCACCCAGGCGGGCTGGCGGCCCTATTATCTCTACCGCCAAAAGTACATGGCGGGCAACCTGGAGAACGTGGGCTACGCGAAGCCTGGCAAGGCCTGTCTGTACAACATCGGCAACATGGAGGAGACGGCAAGCGTGCTGGCACTGGGCGCGGGGGCCATCAGCAAGTGGCTCTTCGCCCGGGATCTGCGCATCGAGCGCGCGGCCAACGTGAAGAACATCGAGGAATACGCGCGCCGCGTGGAGGAGATGGTCCAGCGCAAGCGCGATCTGATTCTGCCGGAGGCGAGGTCATGAAGAAGCGAGTCGCGCTGATCCTTGCGCTGGTTCTGGCGCTGCTGCTGGGCGGCTGCGCGGACAATTTCCTCGCCTCGGTGCCGAATCCCGTGGCCACCATCACCATGAGTGACGGCAAGACCCTGCGCTTCGAGCTGTATTTGCAGGACGCACCCAACACCGTGGCGAACTTCGTGGAGCTGGCCAACGCCGGCTTCTACGACGGCCTGGAGGTGTTCCGTGTGGTTCCCGGCGCGCTGGTGCAGACCGGCGACCCCAACAACGACGGCACCGGCGGCGCGGGCTACACCATTCAGGGCGAGTTCAGCGCAAACGGCATCGGCAACGCCGTCAGCCACGAGCGCGGAACCATCTCCATGAGCCGCCAGAGCAAGTACGACACCGCCTCCAGCCAGTTCTTCATCCTGGTCGGCAACGTTCCGGAGTACGACGGCCAGTACGCCGCCTTCGGTCGCGCGATGGATCAGGACAGTCTGAACGCGCTGGACGAGCTGGCGGGCGTTCCAGTGGACGGCAGCTTCGTTCCCGTGGGCAGCAAGCCGAAGATCGCCACCATCCGCGTGGAGACCTACGGCTACAGCTACGAGGCCGCGAAGATCCTTCCGCCCGAGGAAGACGCAGCATAAATCTGTAAAACAACATCAGGAGGAATGATTCCCATGGCAAATCCCATCGTCAAGATCGAAATGGAAAACGGCGGCGTGATCACCGCGGAGCTGTACCCCGAGCTCGCGCCCAACACGGTTGCGAACTTCGTGAACCTGGTGGAGTCCGGCTTTTATGACGGCCTGATCTTCCACCGCGTGATTCCCGGCTTCATGATTCAGGGCGGCGACCCCCAGGGCACCGGCATGGGCGGCCCCGGCTACAGCATCAAGGGCGAGTTTGCGCGCAACGGCTTCCGGGAGAACACCCTGCGCCACACCCGCGGCGTGCTGTCCATGGCCCGCAGCATGATGCCCAACTCCGCTGGCAGCCAGTTCTTCATCATGCACGCCGATGCGCCCCATCTGGACGGCGACTACGCGGCCTTCGGCAAGGTGACCGACGGCATGGACGTGGTGGACCGCATCGCCTCCGTGCGCACCGGCATGCAGGATCGCCCCATGGAGGAGCAGAAGATCGCCCGGGCCACCGTGGACACCTTCGGCGAGAAGTATACCGTCGAGAAGTACGGCAGGCGCTGAGCGAAACACAGTTGAATCCACAGGATGCAAAGGAAGAGGTGCAAACCCATGAAGGATATGTACTATGAAATGACCATCGCCGGGTGCAAGCGCGCGCTGCCGCTGTGCCCCATCAGCGATACGCTCAACATCGGCGCGTTCGTGATCTTCGGCGACCCGGAGCTCACCACCGCCTGCGCCGAGGAACTGCTCAAGCGCGCTCCCGAGCACGACGTGATGATCACTGCAGAATCCAAGGGCATTCCGCTGATCTGCGAGATGGCCCGCCTGAACGGCAACGCCCGCTATGTGTTGGCCCGCAAGTCTCCGAAGCTGTACATGCGCAACGTGTTCGTCTCCGAGGTGCGCTCCATCACCACCGACCACGTGCAGACCCTGTGTCTGGACGGTGCGGACGCCGAATATATGCGCGGCAAGCGCGTGCTGATCGTGGACGACGTGATCTCCACCGGCGAATCCCTGCGCGCGCTGGAGGAGCTGGTGAACAAGGCCGGCGGCAACATCGCCGGGCGCATGGCGATCCTCGCCGAGGGCGACGCCACCAAGCGCGACGACATCATCTATCTGGAGAAGCTGCCGCTGTTCGACAAGGACGGCAAGCCGCTGGATTGATGGACAAGCGGAGCGAGATTGTCTGGAAACAACGAAAAGTAGGGCGGGGTGCCTTCACCCCGCCGTATAACAATTGAGGAGCTGTCTCGAAACGAAGAGAATGTTTTGAGACAGCTCCTTCATATATCCCATGCTCAGGCGTTGCCGTCCTCGCAGTAGAAGTTGTAGTTGCCCGCGCTTGCTACGCGGTATTCCTCGCCCCAGGGCGCGCTTGCGTCCGCCGCCTGATAGTACAGCGCGTCGCTGCGCAGCGCGCGCCTGCCGGAGATCAGTTCGTGGGCGGCGCGCAGGCTGTCCGAATCGTAGCGGCTGCCTGCCGGGAACTGCTGGGGATCCGTAAGCACCTCGCCCAGATCGTCCGGGAACCAGTCGTTCTCCAGGCGGTTCATCACCACGCTGCCCAGCTTCAGCTTCGTCTGGTAGCTCTCGTTTTTGCCCAGCGCGTAGATCGTGCGGGCCAACAGCACGCTGTCCTCGTCCTCGGTGTAGCGCGCGGAGGGCAGGAAGATGCAAACCGCGATTGCCAGCGCCAGCAGCGCCGTTATCAGCCTTCGCATGGTTTCCCACCTCCCTTTCTCAGGATATTATACGACTTTTTATTGCAAACTTCAATACCTTTGTAATAAATTTGAAATATTCGTCTATATTATCAAATATATTCACAATCAGATGGAATTATGACGGAAATGCGGCAAAGCGACAAAAGAGCCGCAGGTTCGCGAAAATTCGCAAAAAAACCTGCGGCGATGGAGTTTCGCCACAGGATAGGATTTCATGCTGATATTCAGTTCACAGTGTTCACGGGTGCGCCAGCGAGGAAGGCCTTTACGTTCTTCACGGCGATGTCCATGAGGCGCTCGCGGGCCTCGAAGGTTGCCCAGGCGATGTGGGGCGTGAGGAACATGTTCTTCGCGCCCAGCAGCGGGCTGTCGGCGGGGATGGGCTCCACGGTGGACACGTCCGCGCCCGCCGCGTACACCTTGCCGCTCTCCAGCGCCGCGCGCAGGTCGGCGTCGTTGACCACCGGGCCGCGTGAGGTGTTGATGAGAATCACGCCGTCCTTCATCTTCGCGATGGTGTCGCGGTTGATGAGGTTCTTCGTCTCCGGGAACAGCGGGCAATGCAGGGAGATCACGTCGCTGCGCGCGAGCAGCTCGTCCAGCGAGACGCACTCGGGGTCGCGGGGCGTGCGGGTCCAGGCGATCACGTTCATGCCGAAGCAGCGGGCGATTTCCGCCACCTTGTGGCCGATGCGGCCGTAGCCCACGACGCCCATGGTCTTGCCCGCCAGCTCGATCAGCGGCGCATCCCAGAAGCAGAAGTCCTGGTTGGCGCTCCAGCGCCCGGCGTGCACGGCCTGGCTGTGGTGGCCCACATTGTGGCAGATCTCCAGCAGCAGCGCGAACACCAGCTGCGCCACGGAATCGGTGGAGTAGGCGGGGATGTTGGTGACCACCACACCCAGCTCTTTGGCGGCGGCTACGTCCACCACGTTGTAGCCGGTGGCCAGCACGCCGATGTACCTGAGCTTCTTCGCACCGGCAATCAGCTCGCGATTCAGCACGGTCTTGTTGGTCAGCACCAGCTCCGCGTCGGCGATGCGCGCGGCGATCTGGTCTGCGGGGGTGCGGTCATACACGGTCAGCTCGCCCAGGGCCTCCAGCGGCGCCCAGCTCAGGTCGCCGGGATTTGCGGCGTAGCCGTCGAGAACGACAATTTTCATGGAAAAATCTCCTTTGATGCGATATTTCCTCTCTATTATACGCCCGGACGGGCTTTCTTGCAAGGAAAATGAATTCTACACAAACTTAATCGACCGGTCATCTTGGCGGGGTATAATATCTGCGAATGAACAACTAAGGATGCGAGGTGCCGCCATGAACCGCCCGTTGGATTTTCGTCTGAGCAACTATCACACCCACACCGTGCGCTGCCAGCATGCCGCGCCGGATGCGGAGGAGGCCTACGTGCAGCAGGCCATCCGCAGCGGTTACGAGATTCTGGGCTTCGCCGACCACAGCGCCTGGCCCTATAAATCCGACTTCGTGGCCGACATGCGCATGCGCCTGGACGAGCTGGACGGCTATGTGAACGCGGTGCACGCCCTGCGGGAGCGCTATGCCGGGCAGATTCGCGTGCACTGCGCCATGGAGTGCGAGGCCTTCCCGGAGTTCTATCCCTGGCTGCGTGCGATCAAGGCGGAGAAGGGCATGGACTACTTCATCCTGGGCAACCACTACGACACCAGCGACGAAAACCACAGCGGCGTGTACTTCGGGCGCTGCCGGGACGGCCGCACGGCCTACCGCTACATGGAGACCACCATCGCCGGCATGGAGAGCGGGCTGTTCGCCTACCTGGCCCATCCGGACCTGTTCCTGCACCGCTATCCCTACTTCGATGCGGATGCAAAGCGCGTCTGCCGGGAGCTGTGCGCGGCGGCCAAGCGGCTGAATCTGCCGCTGGAGTACAACCTGCTGGGCCACAAGCGCAGCCCGGGTAGCCGGGCGCAGGGCTTCGTGGGCTATACCAGCCCGGAGTTCTGGGAGATCGCGGCGGAGGAGGGCGGCCTGCGCGCCATCATCGGTGTGGACGCCCATGCGCCGGCCGATCTGGATTGCCTGGATACCTATGTGGAAATTCGCAAGAAACTTCAGGGCATGGGCATCGAGGTGCTGGACGTGCTCGAGGAAATCGAAAAGGCGCAATAAAAATGATCCTTCGGCTTGACCGAGGGATCATTTTCTGTGGAAATCACGCGCGGAAATTGAAGCCCGTGGTGACGCCCATGTAGAGGAAATAGGCCACGATGCAGACCATCAGCGCGATGGCCATGGTGGTGCGCACCTTGGGAATCTTGCGCAGGCCCTGCTTCTCGATGATGTTCGGGATGAGCATCGCGATCACCACGGCGGCAATCAGGGAGAAGGAGAAGCCGCCCTGCTCCTTATTGGTGTTGAAGATGCCGTCCCAGAACAGCGCGAGGCTGGCCAGCACACCCAGCACCGCGCCGCAGATGCGCTGGGCGAGGTTCCAGGTCTTGTCGTCCATCTTGGCGATGTACCGCTGAAATGCGGTCATGTCGGAGTCGGCCAGTATGCTGTCCTGAAGCTCCTCCTCGGAGAGCGTGGTTTCCGGATCGGGATCGAAGCTGGCGTCGCGTTCCTCGTAAACGGGCTTGTTGTCTCTGTCTTCCATGTTCGGCCTCCGTTGATGTATGGATACCTCTATTATGCACGAAATCGGGCCTGTGCGCAAGTGTTTTTTTCAGTTTGACGCTGCATCGTCGGGCTGAATGGGCTGAACGGCGCAGGGTGTGTCGCTGGCACAGCCGTTGATCTCCCGGTAGATGTCCTGCATCTCCCGGTCGAGGGCGGCGCTGGCCTCGGCGCATTGCTGGAGCCTGCGGCGCAGCTGCTGGGTGGTCTCGTGGTTGGACTTGTAGCGCAGCTGGTGCTCCAGCGAGGCCCAGAAGTCCATGGCGATGGTGCGGATCTGCACCTCCACCGGCACCAGCTCCGTGTGGCTGGACAAAAACACCGGGATGCGGATCACCAGGTGCAGGCTGCGGTAGCCGGACTCCTTGGGATTTTCAATGTAGTCCCTGCGGTGCACGAACTCCACGTCGCGCTGGCGCTGCAAGAGGTCGGCGATGCGGTAGATGTCGTCCAGGTAGTTGCACACGATGCGCACGCCAGCGATGTCGTTCAGGTTGGCCTCGGCGGCCTCCAGCGTCTGGGGCAACCCCTTGCGCGCCAGCTTCTTCATCATGCTCTGAGGGCTCTTCAGGCGGGAATCGATGTGGTGGATGGGGTTGTGGGCGTAGCGGGTTCGGAACTCCTCGTCCAGAATCTCCACCTTAGTGCGCACCTCCCGCACGGCTGCGGAATAGAGCTGCATCATTTCCCGGTATTGCTGCTGAAACGCCGCTGCGGTGGGCGTGTCAGGAATCATCATTGCGTTGTCCATGTGTCATAAATCCTCCATCGTTTATTGTACCTGTTTCGTATGAACTTTTTTTAAACTATTTCTTTCCAATATCAGACGAATTGAAGGACTCGCATATTCGGGCAAAATCATGTATAATAGGGATGGTTCACACTCGGTTTATACGCCGCGGCTAAAATGGAGCCAAATGAGGTGAGAAAATGTTTCATATACTGGTGGTTGAGGACAACGACAACACCCGCAAGCTGATGCAGGCGGTGCTCTCCCAGAACGGCTACGAGCCGATTCCCGCCCGGGATGGCCTGGAGGCCCTGGAGGTGCTGGACCGCAAGCACGTGGATTTGATCGTGCTGGACATCATGATGCCGCGCATGGACGGCTACGAGTTCACCGAGACCCTGCGCGCGTCCGGCTGCGAGATTCCGATTCTGATGGTCACGGCCAAGGAGAAGCCCGCAGACAAGCACAAGGGCTTCATCATCGGTACCGACGACTACATGGTCAAGCCCGTGGACGAGGAGGAGATGCTGCTGCGCATCGCCGCGCTGCTGCGGCGCTCCCGCATCGTCAACGAGCACCGTCTGGAGATCGGAAACACGGTGCTGGACTACGATTCCCTCACCGTCACCAGCGACGAGGGCGTGGCGGAGCTGCCGAAGAAGGAGTTCATGCTGCTGTTCAAGCTGCTCTCCTATCAGAACAAGATCTTCACGCGCCGCCAGCTGATGGACGAAATCTGGGACATGGACAGCGAGTCCGACGAGCGCACCGTGGACGTACACATCAACCGTCTGCGCGACCGCTTCCGCAAGAACAACGATTTTGAGATCGTCACCGTGCGCGGCCTGGGCTACAAGGCGGTGAAGCGCGGATGAAGCGCCGCAGGAAGGACACGCCCCGGAGGAAGCGGCGCGGCGCGGGGGAGAACGCTTCCCTCGGCCACCTGTTGACCTTCTTTCTGCTGGCGATCCTGATCAACGCGGGCCTGATGACCAGCTCCAGCTACATGCTGCTGCTGCGCACGGGCGTGATGCAGCCGCTGATGCGCTTTGCGCTATGGCCGCTGCTGCTGGTGCTGCTGTGCATCCTGTTCGCGGTGCTGCTGGCGGCGGGCTTCGGCGGGCGGCAGCTGCGCCCCATCCATCGGGTGAACGACGCCATGAAGAAGGTCTCCCAGGGCGACTTCAGCATCCGCCTCAACGAGGAGGACAGCGTGGGCGAAATCCGGGAGCTGATCACGAGCTACAACCACATGGCCGAGGAGCTGAGCTCCATCGAGCTGTTCCGCACGGACTTCATCAACAACTTCAGCCACGAGTTCAAGACGCCCATCGTGTCCATCCGTGGCTTCGCCAAGCAACTGGAGCGCGACGACCTGAGCGAGGAGCAGAGAAAAGAGTACACCCGCATCATCGTGACCGAGTCCGAGCGCCTGGCGAACATGTCGGCCAATGTGCTGCTGCTGACGAAGCTGGAGAACCAGCAGATCGTCACCAACAAGCGCCGCTACAGCCTGGACGAACAGCTGCGCAACTGCATCCTGCTGATGGAGAAGCAGTGGTCGGACAAGGAGCTGGATCTGCGGCTGGACCTGGACGAGCTGAGCTACGTGGGCGACGAGGAGATGATGTCCCACATCTGGGTCAACCTCATCAACAATGCCATCAAGTTCTCCCCCCAGGGCGGCGTGCTGGAGGTGGGCTGCATGCAGGTGCAGTCCTTCATCGTCGTGCATGTCACCGACCACGGCGAGGGCATGGACGCGGGTACCCAGGCGCGCATCTTTGAAAAGTTCTATCAGGGCGATTCCGCCCACGCCACCGAGGGCAACGGCCTGGGGCTGTCGCTGGCAAAGCGCATCGTGGATCTCTGCGGAGGCAAGATCGCCGTGGACAGCGCCCCCGGGCAGGGCACCACCTTCTCCGTCTACCTGCCGGTGGAGGAGGAGGGCTGACCTGCGCCGCGCAATCTGAGGAAGGAGCTTGCCCATGCCGCTGGTACTGAATCATCAGATGCGGGAGCAGATGGAGCATGACGAGACATCGTTCCCGCTCAGTTACTTTGACAATGAGCTGCCAATGCTTCCCGACCGGCTCGTGCCCGTGCATTGGCATCCGGAATTGGAATTCGTGCGCGCCATTTCCAATGAGCTGCGCTTTCAGATCGGCATGGAGCATCTTTTGCTCCATGCGGGTGAGAGCATCTTCATCAACAGCAACACGCTGCACGGAATCCAGCAGAGAGAGGGCAAGGACTGCGACGCAATGCCAAACATCGTGTTCTCCCCTTCCTTGCTTGCGCCGGAGTGCAGCCTCGTCTATCAGAAATACATTCTGCCCATACTGCGCTGCGACGAACTCCCCTATGTGATCTTTCATTCCGAAGATACGTGGCAAGCCGAGGTAAATCGTCTGCTCCTGAACGCATTCGAAAGTATGCAGAGGCAGGATCCCTGTTATGAAATGGCGGTTCAGCGCAACCTGAACCGCATCTTCGAGCTGCTGTTTCTGAATTCCGGCAAATTGCCGCGGCATCCGATGACGCGCTTTCAGCTGGCCATGCAGATTCGCATCCAGCAGATGCAGACCTTCATTTCCGCCCACTATGCGGAGCCGATCAGCCTGAGCGACATCGCTGCGTCCGCAAACATCAGCCGCAGCGAGGCGAACCGCTGCTACAACAGCTATCTCGGCGTTTCCCCGATGGAGGCGCTGCTGCGGCACCGGCTCTGCGTCGCACAGAAGCTGCTCGCGGAGACAAATCTGACGCTGCGGGAAATCAGCAGCATGTGCGGCTTCAGCTCCGAGAGCTACCTTTCGCGCTGCTTTCGGAAAATGTACGGCTGCGCACCCGGCAGCTTTCGCAGCATGAGAAAATAGTGCATAAATTCTGGCAGTTTCTGCATTGAAACGCATGGAAATCAGGAATATACTTCCTTTCAGAACATTTTGAAAGGAAGTTTTTTTACCATGAGAATTGATGGAAATTCCCTGGAAAAGGAAGCGCTGCGCCTGATGCGTCTGGGACAGGGGGAGGAAGGGCATCGGATGGAGGATGAATTTGTCGCAGAGTTCCGGGAGGCATACCGGGAGAAGGATCACTGTCCCTGCGCGGTGGCGTGCAAGTGGCATGGAAGGTGCAGGGAGTGCGTGGCGATTCACCGCGCCCACATGGATCACGTTCCCAACTGCCTGCATCCCGTGGTGAATGCAAAGCTGTGCGCGCTGTCGGAGCTGACGGAGCATACCGTTGCGTTTGAAATCACCCCGCCGGAGAAGCCGCTCCTGCGGAAGCAGGGGGAGTGAAGCGCGCAGCAGGATTTTACCGGAATCTTCCTGTAGCTTCCTTCCCAAAATGACAAAGCTGCGCTATAATCGGTGCAGGGCACACCGTGCGCGGGCTTATTTTCATGTTCAAAGGAGAAGCGTTCATGCAGAACAAGTACAATCGCACCATGTACGCCTGCTTCGTGGGCTACATCGTGCAGGCCATCGTAAACAACTTCATACCGCTGCTGTTTCTCACCTTTCACGGCAGCTACGGCATTCCGCTCTCCAAAATTACGCTGTTGGTGACGGTCAACTTCCTCTTGCAGCTGTGCGTGGACGCGCTGTCGGTGGCCGTGGTGGATCGCGTGGGCTACCGGCCGATGGCGGTGCTGGCGCACGTGTGCTCGGCGGTGGGCCTGATCCTGCTGACGGTGCTGCCCGAGGCGCTGGGCGATCCCTTCGTGGGCCTGCTGATCGCGCTGGCGGTGTACGCGCTGGGCGGCGGCCTGTTGGAGGTGCTCATCAGCCCCATCGTGGAGGCCTGTCCCACCGACAACAAGGAGAAGGCCATGAGCCTGCTGCACTCCTTCTACTGCTGGGGTCACATGGGCGTGGTGCTGCTGTCCACGCTGTTCTTTGCGATCTTCGGCATTCAGCACTGGAAGATACTTGCGTGCATCTGGGCGCTGGTACCCATCGTCAACGGCGTGGCCTTCCTGCGCGTGCCCATCGCGCCGCTGATCGAGGGCGGCGAGCGCGGCATGAAGCTGGGCGAGCTGGTGAAAAACAAGCTGTTCTGGCTGTTCATGGTGGCCATGATGTGCGCCGGGGCCAGCGAGCAGGCGGTGAGCCAGTGGGCCTCGGCATTCGCGGAGATGGGCCTGGGGGTCAGCAAGACCCTGGGCGATTTGATGGGCCCGATGCTCTTTGCGCTGATGATGGGCCTGGCCCGGGCGATCTACGGCAAGTACGGCGACAGGATCAAGCTGGAGAAGTTCATGCTGCTGAGCTGCATGCTGTGCATCGCGTCCTACCTGATCACGTCTCTCAGCCCCTGGCCGGCGCTGGGACTGGTCGGCTGCGGCATCTGCGGCTTCTCGGTGGGCATCTTCTGGCCGGGAACCTTCTCCATGGCTGCGGCCTCGCTGCGCCGGGGTGGAACCGCGCTGTTCTGCATGCTGGCGCTGGCGGGCGACCTGGGCTGCTCGCTGGGGCCGACGGTGGTGGGCTTCGTGTCCAGCGCGGTCAAGGACAACCTCAAGATCGGCATCCTGGTCGCGATCGTATTCCCGCTGCTGCTGACGCTCTGCGTGCAGCTGAAAAAGCGCATGCAGCGCAGCTGAATGAAATGCAAAAAGCACCTGCTTTCACATCGAAAGCAGGTGCTTCTCATAGAGCTTGCGGCGTGGTGAAGGCACCCCGCCCTACTGAAAACGAAGTATAGGAAGGAAACACAGCACCCCTGCCCCTTGAATCAATGGGGACAGAGGTGCGTTCGCTTAAACCGCGCCAGAGATGTGCCAGCACGCACCGACCGCTATGCAATACTTTGCAGCGGCCGGCAGCGCGCCGTAGAAACCGAAGGTTTCCAGGCGGCTGGTCGCGCCTGCATTTATGCAGTGGCGCGACTGCTTCAGGCGGCTCGCCGTCGGCGGGGGACGTGTCCCCCGTCCACCAAATTATCTCGCCAGACGAATCTCCATCCACACGTTCTCGTAGAGGCTCATGACGTCCTCAACGTCGTTGAAGTACTCGCAACGGGAGACCACGTCCTCGCTGGGATTGATGGTGCTCTGCGCGGCTTCCTCCTCGTCGAGATCGTCCACAACGGCCTGGATGGGGGAGCAGTAGTAGATGTAGTCAAAGTTCATGGCGGCGACGTCCTCGCGGCACAGGAAGTCGATGAACTTCATCGCGCCCTCCACGTTCTTGCTGCCCTTGGGGATGCACATGCCGTCAACCCAGATGTTGCTGCCCTCCTCAGGCACGACGTACACCAGGTTCTCGTTCTTCTCGATGGCGTACTGGGCGTCGCCGGAGTAGACCACGCCGATGGCAGCCTCGCCGCCGACCATCTTGTCCTTGGTCTCGTCCAGCAGATAGCCGCACTGGATCTTGTCCTGCTTCTGCTTGATGAGCAGATCCTTGGCCTCGTTCAGCTCGGCCTCGTCGCGGGTGTTCATGGAGTAGCCCAGATACTTCAGCGCCAGACCGATGGAATCGCGCATGGAGTTCATCATGATGACGTTGCCGGCGTACTTCTCGTCAAAGAGCGCGCTCCAGCTGGTGAGCTCCTCGTCCACCATCTCGCTGTTGTACAGATAGCCCAGCGTGCCCCACATGTAGGGAACGGAGAACCTGTTGCCGGGATCGTAGCTGGGATCCTTCAGGCGATCCATCACGTTTGCGAAGTTGGGCATGGCGGAGAGGTCCAACTCCTCCAGCATGTCGTGGGCAATCATGCGCTCGATCATGTATTCGGAGGGGAAGATCACGTCGTAAGTGCCCGCGCCGGCCTCCAGCTTGGTGTACATCTCCTCGTTGGTGGTGAAGTTGACGTACTTCACGGTGATGCCGGTCTCCTCCTCAAAGAGATCGATCACGGCCGGGTCGATGTAATCGAACCAGTTGAACACGGTCAGCTCCTCGGCGCTGGCGGATGCGGAACCCATGGCGCAGGCGCTGAAGGCGATCAGGATGCACAGAATCAGGGCAAACTTTCTCATTGAACAATTTCCTCCTTGGTTGTGTGTATTCCAAAAGAAAACCTTTGGGGAACGGGGTTGGTCGTGGCGGGGGAGCCTGCTCTCCCGTCCACTCAAATCAAATGATCTCCAGGCCGCTTCTGCGGTTGACGATCAGCAGCAGCGTGAGGATGCAGATGAACATCAGCGCGGACAGCGCGTACATCGTGGGCTCCACGCCGCGGCGGGCGGCGGAGTACACCACCATCGCCAGGTTCTGGTCGGTGTTGGAGGTGAAGTAGGAGATCACGAAGTCATCAAGCGACATGGTGAAGGCCAGCAGACCGCCGGTGACGATGCCCGGGGCGATCTCCGGGATGATGACCTTCGGCAGCGCCTGCGCGGGCTTGCAGCCCAGATCCAGTGCCGCTTCATAGATGTTGGGGTTCATCATCTGCAATCTCGGCAGCACCGAGAACAGCACGTAGGGGATGTCGAAGGCGATGTGGGCCATGATCATCGTGCCCTTGCCCAGCGGCACCTTCACGAACACGAACATCAGCATCAGCGATACGCCGGTGACGATGTCGGGCATGGTCATGGGGATGTTGGAGATGGTTGCCAGCAGGTTGAACCAGCCCTTCTTCATGGAATACATGCCGATGGCGCCCAGGGTGCCGATGATGACCGACGCGATGGTGGCGATCACGGCTACGGACAGGGTAACCTTCAGCGCGTCGATGATGATCTGGTCGTGGAAGAGCTTGGCGTACCAGTCCAGCGTGAAGCCCGTCCACTCGGCGCGGGAGACGCTGGCGTTGAAGGACAGGCCGAACATCACCAGGATCGGCAGATACAGAAACGCCAGCACCAGTGCCAGATAGATTCCCTTGAATGCGCGGACGGAGCCGCGGCTCTTGCGGATCATGCGCGGCCTCCTTCCTTGTCGGGGTTCAACATGCGCAGCAGCAGCGTGGAGATCAGCATCAGAATCAGCATTACCAGCGAAATTCCCGATCCCGCCGGGCGATTGTTGACGGTGATGAAGTACTCCTCGATCATGTCGCCCGCCAGATAGATCATGCCGTTGGAGAGCAGGCGGGTGATGGCAAAGGTGGTGACCGCCGGCATGAACACCATGGTGATGCCGGAGACCACGCCGGGAATGGACTGGGGAACCACCACGCGGGTGACGACCCGCAGCGGATTCGCGCCCAGATCCTCGGCGGCCTCGATGATGCCGCCGTCCACCTTCTTGAGCGCCGTGTACACCGGCAGCACCATGAAGGGCAGGAAGTTGTACACCATGCCCAGCAGCACCGCGCCCTCGGTGCCGATGAACTGCACCTTGGGAAGGCCCAGCTTTTCAAACAGGGTGTTGATCAGGCCGTTGTTCTCCAGGATGGTCATCATGGCGTAGGTGCGCAGCAGGAAGTTCATCCACATGGGCAGCAGGATCAGCACCACCAGAATCTTGTTGGCGGAAAAGTCCCGGCTGGCCAGGAAGTAGGCCGTGGGATAGCCGATCAGCAGGCAGATGACGGTGCAGTACAGCGCCAGCTTCAGGCTGGTGAGCAGCACCGGCAGGTAACCGGGCTGGAGGATGCGCAGGAAGTTGACCGTGGTGAAGCCGCCGTTGCCGTCGCTGAAGGCGTAGTAGACCACGAACAGCAGCGGCACGATGGTAAACAGCAGCATCCACAGCGCATAGGGGGTCGCATACCATTGACGCTTCATGGCTCAGGCCTCCTTGCGCATGATGTGAATGTTGAAAGGCACGATGGTCAGGCCCACGCGGCTGCCTACGGGCTGCATGGTGGTGGAGTGTACCTTCCACTTCATGGTGCCGGTGTCGATCATCATCTCGTAGTGCACGCCCTTGAACAGCACGCTCTCCACCGTTCCGGTGAGCATGCCCACGTCCTCGCCCACGATCATCACGTCCTCCGGGCGCACCACCACGTCCACGGGCTCGTTGCTGCCGAAGCCCTCGTCCACGCACTGAAACTCGGTGTCCAGCATCTTCACCAGGTTGTCCTCCAGCATTACGCCGGAGATGATGTTGCTCTCGCCGATGAAGTCTGCCACGAAGGCGTTCTTCGGCTCGTCGTAGATGCGCTTGGGATCGCCAATCTGCTGGATGCGGCCGCCGTTCATCACGGCTACCGTGTCCGACATGGTCAGCGCCTCCTCCTGGTCGTGGGTGACGTAGATGAAGGTGATGCCCAGCTGCTGCTGCATGCTCTTGAGCTCCACCTGCATCTCCTTGCGCAGCTTCAGATCCAGCGCGCCCAGCGGCTCGTCCAGCAGCAGCACCTCCGGCTCGTTCACCAGCGCCCGGGCGATGGCGATGCGCTGCTGCTGGCCGCCGGAGAGCTGGTTGATCGAGCGGTTCTCGTAGCCCTCCATCTTCACCAGCTTCAGCATGCGGTCCACCCGGCGGCGGATCTCCTCCTTCTTCTGGGCGCGGGTCTTGACCCCGAAGGCCTCCGGGGCCTTCAGGTTTAGGCCGAAGGCGATGTTGTCGAACACGTTCAGGTGGGAGAACAGCGCGTACTTCTGAAATACCGTGTTGATGCGGCGCTTGTAGGGCGGCAGGTTCGCCACGTCCGCGCCATCGAAGAAGATCTGGCCGGAGGTGGGGGTCTCGAAGCCGCCCAGCAGGCGCAGAAGCGTGGTCTTGCCGCAGCCCGACGGGCCCAGCAGGGTCACGAATTCACACTTGCGGATGTAGAGGTTGATGTGATGCAGCACCTCGGTGTCCCCGAAGCTCTTGGAAATATCCTTCAACTCGATCAGACGCGTGTCCTGTACCATGACTCGTGGCTCCTTTTGAAATTCTATCAGAATGACGGAGGGGTGGATACCCACAGCACCTTGCACACCGTCTTGCCGGCGTTCACCAGCTTGTGGGGCGCGGTGGGCACGAAGTAGAAACTCTCGTCCTTGCGCACGCGCTCGGTGCGGTCGCCGATGACCACCTTCAGCGTGCCGGAGAGCACGTAGCCGAATTCCTCGCCCTCGTGGGGGTCGTCCTCGTCGGTCTCGCCGCCGGGCGCCATCTCCACCAGGATCGGCTCCATCCGATTCTTCTGGGCCGAGGGCACCAGCCAGCGGATGCGGCCCTTGAGAAGCTCCTCGTCCTCCTTGACAAAGATGTCGTTGTCCCCGAACACGATCTTCTCCGCGTCGTTCTTGGCGAAGAACGACGTCAGATCCGTGCCCAGCGACTCCAGTATGTCCGCCAGGGTATCCAGCGAGGGGGAGGTGAGATCACGCTCCAGCAGGGATATGAAGCCCTTTGAAAGCTCGCAGCGATCCGCCAGTTCCTCCTGTGTCAGCCCGCGTTGAAGCCGCATTCTTCGGATTTTATTGCCGATTTCCACAGGTGTTCCTCCCTTAATCGTCCACATCCATCGGAGTTTAAAATACTAAACTTTTGAAGCAATATTATTAAACCACCAATGCATGCATATGTCAATGGCCGAAGCAGGCTCCGCGTGTTAAATGTATGTGTAGTTGTATTATGCGCCCAAAAGTTTAGCATTACAAAACATCCGGACGCTTTTCCGCGCGCCGGTCAGCTGGCCCTGAAGCGGACTGCGATCCGGCAAGCCGGAAACCCTGTTCCGAAAATGTGGGAAATTTCAAAAAAGGTATTGACAAATGCGGGCTACTGTTGTAAAATAAACAGGTCGGTGAGGTTCACAGAACATATGCTCCCTTGGCTCAGTTGGTTAGAGCACCGTGTTCACATCGCGGGGGTCGTTGGTTCGAGTCCAACAGGGAGCACCACCTACGGGGCATTAGCGCAGTTGGTAGCGCGTTTGAATGGCATTCAAAAGGTCAGGGGTTCGACTCCCCTATGCTCCACCACAATACCACTCGTCAGAGTGGTA
>SFNY01000133.1 GCA_004554085.1 Clostridiales bacterium
CATGATGATGCCTCCTTGCTTTATTCTCGTGGTTGCCACACCGCTTTCAGTATAGCATTGGAGGCCTTTTTCTCTAAGTCTTTTTCTTCACCCCCAGTTCAACTGGGGGTTTCATCTTGCCTGTTCGGCGCACAAGAAAAAGCGGCCCGATGCAATGCATCGAACCGCTCTTCCAAGCTGAAATCAGATCTCCAGGTAGGAATCCGCGTACAGGTTGTTGTTCTTGATGATGTCGCAGCTCTTGATGGTCTCCATCAGGCGCAGGTCGCAGGGGTTGACGATTGCGGAGGTCAGGCCCTGCATCATGGACATGGCGACCATGGCGGAGTCCATGATCGGACGGATGTGCTTCGGCATGCCGTTGGAGTTGTTGGACAGACCGCCGGTGGAGTTCAGGCCCATGTCGCTGAACATCTTGATGGCTTCCAGGACTTCCATCTGCTTGTCCTGCATGCCCTTGATGACCAGGAACAGCGGGTCGAACCACAGATCCTCGGCCTCCATGCCCAGGCACAGGCCGTGCTCGAGCATGTTCTGGCAGTGCATCATGCGCTCGTCGTTGTCGGCGGCGATGCCGTTGGCAGAGCACAGCGCGATGACGATGGCGTCGTTTGCAGCGGCCAGATCGATGTAATTCAGGCGGTCGCCGGCGTCGGCAGAGTTGACGATCGGCTTGCCCTTGGCGCGGTTGTAGACCTTGATGCCGGCCTCAATGGCCTTCATGTTGGCAGTGTCCAGTGCCAGCGGAACGTTGTCGAAGTTCTCCTGCAGGAGCTTGACGCCCCACTGCATGAGCTCCTCGCCGTCGGACTCGGCGGGGCCAATGTTCAGATCCAGATAGGTCGCGCCGGCGTCCAGCTGCTCCTTGGCGCGCTTGAGGATCGGCTCGGGATCGCGCTCGGCCATGGCCTTGCGGATGACGGGAGAGATGCAGTGAATTCTTTCACCGATAACGATAAACTTGCCCATTGTTCTCTACTCCTTTTCTTCTTGGGGTAAACCGGATGGGAGGAGATCCCATCCGGCAGAGAGATTATGCGTAGTCCTTGATGAACTTCACCAGCTGCACAGCCTCCATCGGGCCAACGACGACGTTCCAGCCCGGGAGCTTGGCTTCGATCTCGCCCTTCATGACGGCGACCTTGCCGGGGATGATCAGCGTGCGGGACTTGACCTTCTTCTCGATCTCGTACTCATCGAAGAACTTCTTGATGGTGCCTGCGGAGAACTTGCCGGCCGCCCAGGCGGTCAGAACGGACATGCCGCTGGCGTCGGAGATCAGCAGGTTGACCGGAGCCTTGGAGCGCTCGTACTCGCCGGAGACCAGGAAGTAGGTCAGCGCGAAGTCGACAGTCAGGGAGCAGACGGAGTTCTCGTCCGCGCCGTTCAGGGCGTAGATGCCGGGCTCGACCTTCATCGGCTTCTGCGGGTCGGTGTAGATGTTCTGGCGCAGGCCGTACAGAGCCAGGGCCTCAGCATAGCCCGGGATGCCCATCACGAGGATGGAGCCGTAGCGCAGGGTGAACATCGCGGCCAGGGCGGTCTGCATGTGCATGTCGCCGTCGGCCAGCTTGTTGATGTTGACGATGGACGGATAGCCGAAGGAGCGGTCGCCGTCCTTCAGGGCGGTGCGGCGCACCAGCACGGCGTTCTTCAGGGTCTCCTTGGCGTCCTTGCCGGTGACGTCCAGAACCAGGTTCTTGTTGCCGGCGGCTTCCAGAGCCTTGACGGTGTCGTACAGCTCCTCGACGCTCTCCGCGCCCACGCCCAGGGTCACGCCCGCGGCGGTGGCGATGGCGCTCATCTCAGCGGCATTGGCCTTGTTTGCGCCGTTGAGGATGGGCTTGCCCGCCTTGCACACTTCCAGGGCTGCCTTGGCGGCCTCGGCGTCGGTGCAGTTCAGGATCAGCGCGCGGTCAGCGTCCATGGCCTTCTTGACCAGCTCGACATACTTGTCCGCGCCGTTGCCGGCGTAGTTCAGGAACAGGAACTCCACGAACTCGCGCTCGCCGATGCGCTCGTAGTCCACCTTCTTGACGG
>SFNY01000078.1 GCA_004554085.1 Clostridiales bacterium
CGTGTACAGCCCATACACGCGCTCGAGGTAGATCTGAATCGAACCGAGGTCGGATTCGTTCCAGCCCGGCTTGAGCTGCGCCCACGGGAGCGTGGTCCTTCCCTCCGCGTCCCTGCGAATATCGATGCCGCTGCGGTGGATATTATAGGCGATGTCCTTCAACCGGGGATCGTTGCGCAGGATCAGTGCGAGGTTTCCGAGGGTGTCCTTCACCTTGCCGTGGCGGTCGATGTCGAGACCATCCTGCCAGTTTGCATTTTCTTCGACGGCTTTTTCCTCTCCCTCCGCATCCAGATCGCTGAACTCCTCCATCGCCTGCGCACGGCGCTCTTCCGCCAGCTGCCGCCGGGTCGCCTCGTCCGCCGCGGCGTACTCCTGCATCCGCTTCATGGAATCCGCTTCATCGATGACCGGGGAGCCGTCCGGGGCCGTGCCGACCGGCGTGAACAGATGCCAGCGCACCAGATCGAAGGCGTTGCACAGCTTACCGCCCGCGGGGTCGGTGGCGTGATGAGAATAGGCGTACTTGTCGTCATAGATCACCAGTCCGCCCGTGGTACTGCCGCCGACATAGGTGTAGCGATTGCCCTCCATGCCCGGATGGTATACGTCCTTCAGAATGGTATCCAGCACATTGGTGATGCTGTGCGCCCGGCAGAATGCGCCGATGACGCCGCGCTTGAGGGTAGGATCCTCCTGCTTCCCGGCGGTATGCCGCAGGCGCTCCTCCACCGGCTGCGTGGTCGGCCAGAGGGATGCGTCCCGCCAGTCGGCATAGGTTTTCAGCACCTCGTCCGGGTCGAGAAAGGGCGCATCGCTGTACTGGAACACGAACTCCCCATCCTCGGGCATACTGGGCCAGTACATCAGGCGGGCGGGTTCAAAGGTCGTGGGATCAAAGCGGGCGAGGTTCAGATCGTCCGCCACCCGGCGGGAGACGGCGGCGTACTCATCCGGCGTGACCGTGCGGGTCAGCGGAATGATGAGGCGCAGGCGCATCCGCTCCGGGGTGTGGCTGTGGGTGCTGTACAGCGCGTAGGCGTTGATGAAGGTCACGTCCAGATCATCCATCAGGCCGGAATCGGCGTTGTCCGCGTCCAGGCACAGCATGCAGCGGTTGACCACGCTGGCGTTATTGCGCCTGCCGTTTTTGAGGTAGCCGCCGACAAAGCCACCCACGTCCTTGATGGCGTCGCGGTTCGTCTTGGACATGGCGGCGTAGTCGACCACGCTCTCGCGGGTGCGGGTGGTTGTGGAGAGCTTGTCCAGAAATTCGCTCCACAGCATCTCCTTGTTCTGCCATTGGGATGACTTTCTGCTCCTGCCAATGGCGATCAGGAGCTTGCGGTCGTGCTTTACCTGCATTCTTTTAAACCTCCTAATTCATGTGTTTTTCGCAGATGAACTCTGCGCGCTTGACAAATCCCCCAATTCGTAATACAATGTATTACGGAGGTGGTTGACTTGACTATTTCTCTGAGACTCAACAATGAAGAAGCAGCATTGATGAAGAATTATGCCCGGTTGAACGGCATGTCGATGTCTGATCTTGTCAGAAAGTGCGTACTGGAACATATCGAGGATGAATATGATCTTACCGCATTTAAACTTGCAATGGACGAATTCCACAACGATCCTGAGACTTATACGCTTGATGAAGTAGAAAAGGAGCTTGGCCTCAAATGAGATACCATGTGGAGTTTTCCAAAAGAGCGCTCAAAGACATCAAAAAACTCGACAAATCAACTGCGGCGCTCATTCTCGGCTGGATCAGAAAGAATCTGGAGGGCTGCGAAAATCCCCGTGTACACGGCAAGGGATTAACCGCAAATCACAGCGGAGAATGGCGCTATCGCGTTGGAGATTATCGATTACTGGCAGAAATCCAAGATGGAAAACTCATTATCCTCATGCTGACGGTCGGGCACCGGAGTGAAGTTTACCAATAAACAACATCAAAAAGCTTCCCCCGGAATGCGGGGAAAGCCTCAACAATGCCTTTCATGAACAGCGGTCCGTCCTGCACGGGCTGCTTTTCTTCGTGTCCTTCCCGCACAATTCACATTTTGCTCCCATGCTCAACCCTCCTTTCCACCATCATGCGCGTTCTCTCCCTTCTGTGTTCCGCAAGCCGGGACGGGTAGCGCAACATATCCGGTGTTTGTCCGTACCAGCACCTCGGGGTTATACAGCAGCCGCATGTACTTGTCCGCAAGTTCCTCCGGAAGATCGGTCAGCTCCTCTTCACCGATTCCGCAGAGGAAGAAGGTGCCGAAAATTGCGCTCCCGGGCGCGACGAGCCGGTTGAACGGCAGCTGCTTCAGCAGTCCCTCTTCATCGCAGACGAGCGCAATGGGGTCGCTCCATGGGTACGTGATCTCTATGTATCCGCCCACGGTCTGCTGCATGGCTTTCAATGTATGCGGGATCTCCGCCATTCTGGGATGGCGGTCGGGTTCCACGATCAGGATTCTCATCTTGTACCTCCTGCAAGTCTGTCATTGCCCCGCATTATTCCGGGGTATGGTATTACTCACTCAGAACTGCGGAGAAGTCAAGCGTTGTTTCTGCAAACTGCATCCTGTACCGATGGAATCACGCCTTCTGATAGTAGAGCATTTCATCGCCGTCCGCCCGCAGCGGAAGATCCTTTGCCCAGTCCGGGGGAATGGCCATGATGCGGCATGCTTCCTCAAGAGAACCTTTCCCGACGGGACCCTCCATGATGGCCTCATCGTGTACATGGAACACGATGGGATACCCTGCACTTTCCAGATTCAGCATGGCATGTGCGAGGATGTCCCGCGCAATGGCCTGCGTTGCATTCTCCGCGAGCTTGCCGCCGAAAGTCTCCTGCTCCACCATCTGCCCGCCGGCGTTGGGCGCATAGTAGCCGATGGCGTCGCTGCCGAAGCGGTTCTCCGTGAAGTGCGGCGACTGGTAGCAGAGGTTCCTGCCGGATGGCAGACGGATGAGCATTTTGTCATCCTGCCAGTACAGCGTGACCTTGCCCACATGAGCCGTCTCCTGCTTTTGGATTACCCTCCTCGCCGCGCGATCCAGCGCGCTCCAGAAGGCCACGATGTTGGGGTTGGCTGCGCGCCAGGCGTCCACCAGCGGCTGCATCTCTTCCTCGGGCATCTTCGCGCCCATGGCCTTCAGCGCGCCGACGCCGCCACCGTAGCCGCAGGAAAGTGTCGCCTGTTTGCCCTTCTGCCGGTACTCGTAGTTCGGATGCCCCTTCACGATGGTTTCTTGGGGGATGTGAAACATGCGGCTGGCGGTCGCTTCGTAGATCTTGCCCTTGCCCCGGAATTCCTCCAGCACCCATTCTTCACCTGCCAGCCACGCAAGCACGCGGGCTTCAATCGCGGAGAAATCCGCCACGATGAAGCGACTTCCATCTCCGGGAATGAACGCCGTGCGAATGATCTCGGAGAGCGTATTGGGCACCGAGCCGAAGAGCAGCTCCAGCTGCTTCTCGTCGCCGACCT
The DNA here is from genome assembly GCA_004554085.1 of Clostridiales bacterium. GTDB lineage: Bacteria > Bacillota > Clostridia > Christensenellales > Aristaeellaceae > SFTH01. Next base: position 3,495 of record SFNY01000078.1, read on the forward strand.
TCACGATTTCCCGCGCAAGGTCGAGATCCGGCAGATGATTCTGGGGAAGGTTTTGCACCTGCACCAGGCGGCCTGCCCACCGAAACGTGCGCGATGCCCCGCCGAACTGCAAAAGGCCGTGCACCCTGCCGTCCCTGCACACGGTGCGCGCCATGGACTCGTACTTCTTCACGCTGGTCTTGCTCAGCTCCAGACGAAGGTTCAGCAGCTCCGCCACGATGCCGTCCGCCTGCGCCGCCTTCTCCTGCACGATCTTTTTGGCGAGGGATTCCATGGGCATGTCCTGATCCGCCAGCCATGCCTTCAGCTGATTGACGCTGCCGGGGTTCTCCAGCCCGGTCAGCTCCCTTGCCCGCTGGTAGGCAGCTTCCGAAAAAGCTGCATCGACAGCCATGGCATTTTTGACGAGCTTCCTGTCGATTCGCACACCCCGGTCGTTGATGATCTGATCCAGCGCGTACAGCTCCCACTCATGCTCCGGCAGCGGCCATGCCTCCAGCGCCTTGCGTACGGCGCGCTCCGTCTCCACGTCCTGTGCGTTGTATTTCTTGTACACCGCCCACTTGTCCGGCGCGTCCGATGGCATGTTCCGCGTTCTGCCGCCGTTGGTCTTGGTAGGCTTGCAGGGAACGGAAAAGTAGCGAATGAGATCCTTGCCCTCCTCCATCTTCTGCTGCGTGAGCTTCAGGGCGACGGCGACATCGGCCAGTCGGGACGGCAGCGTCAGGTAGGAGGCCATCACTGCCGTGCACCGCCATTGGTGCGGGTCGAGCCAGCGTCCCAGATGCCTGGACAGGCACACGCGCTCAAACTGTGCGTTGTAGGCGGCCTTGATGATGTCCGGGGCTTCCAATGCCGCAAGCACATCCTCTGGAAGCTGCTCGCCGCAGGCAAGGTCGATGGTCTTCACCGGCCCATCGTCATAGGCGTAGGAGAGGAGCAGTATCTCGAAGTCCGGCGCATCGACGTACCGATACACCCCGCACTTGGGCAGCGGTGCGGAGCTGTAGGTCTCGATGTCGATGCCCAACAGATGATCCATTTTCATCACACTCCTCAAGGAAAGGCTGCCCACAGAACGAACTGCGGGCAGCCCCATTTTTGCTTAGTACAGGAAGTCCTCATCGTCCTCCGCATCCAGAGAATCGAACTCATCCTCCGCACGAATGCGACCGTTCAGCGGTTCGCCGTCCTCCCAGAACTGGATGTTGGCAAGCCCTGCCGCGATGCCGCGGTTGCCGTTGGCGTTGAAGGGATAGATGGTGACGGAGGCGCGAATGTAGCAGCCAGAGTAGATGGACAGCGGGTCGGTCAGCGGGATGCGCTTGCGATCCACGATGCCGGGCTTCTCCAGACTGGTCGCGTTGATGAAGTAGCTGTTCGCATACGCAGCGTCGTCCGGGCGATCCACATCGCCGTCGCGCAGGGGCAGCTTCAGGTTGGGCGGAATCTTGCCGCCCCACTTGGGCACGCCCTCCTGCTTGGCCTGCTCGATGGCCTCCCGGATCTTACCGATGGTCACGGTGTCGCTCTTGGGAATGATGAGCGAGATGCTGTACTTGGGTTCGCCGCCGTTGATGGCAGCCGGTTCAAACACATGGACGAAGGAAGCGCGGACCTTTCCGGTCTTCACCCTGATAGACATATGGAACTCCTTTCTGCGTATCGCAAAGTCGTTATTCGTTGAAATCGCTGGCCGCATCGGAGTACGGCCTGCGGGGATCGCTCTCGGGCACCAGCGTGGGCGCACCGGCGGGCTTGACCACGAACCTGCCCAGCACCTCGCCGAACCGCTTCCTGCCAAGGCGCTTCTCCAGCTCGCCGACGCCAAGCAGCGTGGGCTTGTAGATGTCGTTGTACCCGGCCTCTGTCGCCGCCTTGATGACCTCGGCCTCGCTGGTGTATCTGCGGATACTGCGCCCCGCCACCAGCTTGTAGCCCGGCCAGCTTTTGCCTGACACAGCTTCCTGCGTCGCATAGGCCAGCAGATCCTGCACCCAGCTGTTCAGGCTCTCCGCCACGGGCAGGATGTCTGCGATCTCCTCGTCGGAGAGCAGATCAGGCTGTCGGAAGTCGCGCTCCGCCAGGCGCATGTGGTACTCGCTGCGCTTGCGGCAGGTGTATCTCGCCTTACAGAAGCGGCACCACTCGCCGGCGCAGAACTCTCCCTTTCCCTCGTAGGCCAGCAGCGCCTTCGGACGCACCTCGCTCTCCGCCCAGCGGATGAGCTCCCCCGCAGTGATCTCGTAGATGGAGGTGTTGGACAGCCGGGGCTGCACGATGGTCATGCGCACAGTGCGGATGTCGTACAGCGGATCGAATTCCAGCAGCGCGCCGAGGCCGTAGAGCATGAGCTGGCTGTTCCTCGTCGCATCCACGCGAACGCCCCTGCCGCCCTTGAAGTCGATGACCTCGATCACGCCGTCCGCAACGATCACCAGATCGCCCGTGCCAAATCCCTCCGGGACGTACTCGCTGTAGTCCAGACGGTGCTCCACCATGATCAGCGGATCGGGACAGGAGGAACGCACCGCCTCGATGGTTTCAATGCAGAAGGCCACGTATTCGTCCGTGACCGCTTCGACCTCGTCCGAATAGAACTCGCTGTCCAGGTGCTCGGCGTACAGCTGCTCGATGTGCTCGGGGTACATGTCGCCAAGATAGCGGTGCAGCTTCAGCTCGCACAGCTCGTGCAGGAAGGTACCCTCCTCCGCGTAGGCGGAGGGCCTGTCCTCGAACTGCTCGGAGAGCTTCACCGAGGGCGGACACATCATCCAGCGGTGGGAGCTGGAAGCGCCCAATCGTGCATGGGTACGGCTGCTGTGCTGAACATCATTCACAGTGCCGCCACCTCGTTCTTTACGGCCTCGTACTGCGCCTCCTTCAGCTCGGTGAGCTTCCTGACGCCGTACTTGCCTAGGATCGCCTTGATCTTCGCGCGGTTCTCCGGGGTGGAGCGCTCCGCCACGAACGCACGCAGCTCCACGATGGTCAGCTTCGGCTTCTCCGGGGCAGCAGGCTTGTCATCACAGGGCGTGGGCTCGTCGTATGGCACGAAGCCATCCTGCTGCTGCGGGTTCGTGTCGGGTGCCTCGCCGTCCGCCCTGCGCTGCGCCAGCTGTGCGGCGCAATCGTCCACAATGGCCTGCATCGCATCCGCCATGTCCCGGGCGTGGGTGGCAATCTCCTGAAGCATTTGAATGTGAACGGTCATGTTTGTCTCCTTTCTGTTCTTCACTGCTGCGCCGTCTGTCTCAGTGCAGCGGTTAGCAGCTCGTGCTTGCGGTTGGTCTCCTCCCAGGGCATGCACAGGTCGGTGCGCCCGAAGTGCCCGTAGCAGGAAAGCCCGGAATAGATGGGTCTGGCCAGACGCAGATCTCGAATGATGCCCGAGGGCGTGAGATCGAAGGTCTCCTTCACAGCGGCTTCGATGCGGCTGTTGGGAAGCACTCCGGTGCCGAAGCAGTCCACCGTGACGCTGACGGGTTTGCTCCTGCCGATGGCATAGGCGATCTGCACCTCGCAGCGCTTCGCCATGCCCGCCGCCACGATGTTCTTTGCAACCCAGCGGGCGGCATAGGCCCCGGAGCGATCCACCTTGGTCGGGTCCTTGCCGGACAGCGCGCCTCCGCCGATGTGTGCGACGGGGCCATACTGATCCACCGCCAGCTTACGCCCGGTGAGTCCGGTGTCCACAGCCGGGCCACCTCGGACAAAGGTTCCGGAGGGATTGATGAGGATGTGGGTATCCTCCTTCAGAAGCTCCCAGGGAATCGCCTTCTCCAGCACTTCATCCTCGACAAAGCGCACGATGCTGCTGCGTTCGATCTTCCTACCGTGCTGGAGGGAAACGACCAGCGCGGCGATGGCCAAGGGTTTGTCGTTTTCATAGGCGACGGTGACCTGCGCCTTTCCGTCTGCACCCATCCACGCGCAGTTGGGTCTGGGCTCGTCCAGCGTCCTGCAGATTCGGTGCGCCAGCACCACGGGCAGAGGCAGGTATTCAGGGGTCTCGTCCGTGGCATAGCCCACAGCAACGCCCTGATCGCCCGCGCCCATAACCTTCTGATCGACGGCGGCTGCGATGTCGGGGGACTGCCTGTGGAGGCGGATCTCCAGCTTGTATTCCTTCTTCGGATTCGCACAGAGATCGCGTATGGTGTAGCCGATGCGGTCGATGGCGTCTGCGACGATCTCACCGCAGTCAACCTTTGCGCCGGAGCTGACCTCGCCGCCGATGATCACCTTGCCATTCGTGGCAAATACCTCCACGGCGACGCGCGCAGAAGGATCCTGTGCAAGGTGCGCGTCCAGAATGGAATCTGCGATCTGGTCGCAGAACTTGTCGGGGTGACCGGCGCGGACGGATTCCGCCGTGACCAGTCGGATGTTCCTCTCGTTCATCGTAAATCTCCTCGTTTTCAATCGTAGTGGGCGACCTGTGTCCGGAGCGGCCTGTCCTTCTTTGCGGGTTGAGGTTTCTTCATTGCGCTGCGAAGGGCGTAGTATGCCGTGGGATCCGGATAGCCCTCAGCGTTGCGGTAACACAGCGGCGCAGCATCCTCCGCAGTCGGATTCCGGGTGTGCTGCTCCGCGTCTGAGTGGTAAGCCTTCATGCGCCTGCCACCATCCTTCGACTCAGCCGCCGCCAGCCGGTCAGAAGACGGGCCAGCACATACTCCGCCCGCAGCAAAGGCGTCGATGATGTACCACACACCCTGCATCTTGCGGAGCAGCAGGTACACGCCATCCTCATAACACACCTCCTGGCATTCGGTGTCCAACTGCACGCCGTTGGCCTCATGCTCCGCAAGGTAAGCTGCAAGCTCCGTTTGCAGGACAAAGGCCCGGATGAACCTTGCGCCCAGCGCACGGTTGAGCCTTGTGAACTGCTTCCAGCCGGGGCGGGTGAATCTCACCGGCGGCAGGGGCTTGAAATTACTCATATCATATCCTCCTCTCTTCATTCGGTGGGTTTCCGCATTACCCGGCAAACTGGGAAATGATGCTGTTCAGAACCACCAGATCTTCACCCTCCATAGAAGGTGCCATTTTTTTCAGGAGAGCCACTTGTTTCGGGTTCAGCGTGCTTCGCGTCGGCTGGTACCAATCCGATAGCTTCACGCCTCCACCGTAGCGGCCGCAAACAGTTTCGATGGGGTAAACAAGCGTGAGCTCCTCAATATCCCTGCGGATCGTGCGCTCATTGACCCCGTACTTTTCAGCAAGGTAGCCAATGGTCAGATGACGCTTCGCGCGCAATTCCGTATAGATTGCCTCTCTGCGTTCTGTAGGTCTCAGCTTGTTCACCCCCTTTCCGTTCGCCGTGATTGAAGTCTACCGCTTAACCCGGACAACTTTTGTCCAGGTTAAAACGCCGCGTGAAAATTTCTGAGTTTTGCTGGGGATGGCGATAAAAAAGGACGGAGGAATGCCGGACACAGGTACAACTGTGTCCAACATTGCTCCGTCCCTAATGGTGGCGCGCAGCCCCGGCGGCAGTCAGCAATGGCATTATTCGCGGCGAATGATCCGTCAACACGGTCGATATGTACCGATCATCCTGCTGATCCTCTTGCGTGGTACAGCGAGTTCCGTAGAAAAATCATTCAGATGAACTCTGAAACAGCGTGTGCATTTTGGGCACATGACTGTGATCGTCACTTCTCCGCTGCCCTCCGCATAAACCTCTCCCCTGTAACAAATTGGACAGACAATCTTATGTTCGATCATCTCTTTTCTCCTTTGCAATATCAGCTGTACATCCTGCAAGTCGTTTTCCTGGCCATTGATTCCATACCGTCCGGAATCAACGCCAATATGCTATCACAAGAATCTGCGCATTACAAGCGAACATCCTTCCCATAAAAAATAAATGTGTTCCCGATATTATTGAGATTTCAGCCTGATATGTTCAAATATTCTTGTGACAGGTATTTACAAACGCAGATTCTTGTGATATGATAATTGTAGAGACGAACAGGAGTCCATGGAGAGGGGCAGTTTGGTATGGCAAACAAAAGGAAAGAAAGCGGAGTCGTTGCGTTCCCGGTTCAGAAGGCATCCGGGAAACCGCGCATTCGCTTTGGCAGTATCCTGCGCGAATACAGATTGAAGGCCCACCTTGATCAGGAGCAGGTAGGGAAGGCCTGCGGCGTGACCGGCAATGCGATCAGCAACTGGGAACGCGACGTCGCACGCCCGGATGTTTCGCTGGTTCCCACGCTGTGCAATCTTCTCAATATCCCGCTGTACGACTTTTTCGGCATGACCAATCCGAATCCGTATTCTGAGGATGAGAAGGGGCTGATCGCCGACTATCGCTGCATGACCAACCCGAACAAGCGCCAGCTGCACAGCATTGTCAGAGCCATCGTCGACAGTCAGGAGGAAACCCGCCGGGAGAACTATAGGAAAAACTACTGCCACCTCGTCGGGCACGACGCGGGGCTGGCGGCAGGCTTTGGCAGCCCGCTTGATGATGAGCCCGACGCTTACCCTGTGTTTGTGCGGGTCAGCAGAGACGCACGTCGCGCCGATGATGTGTTTCCAGTCAATGGTCAAAGCATGGAGCCGGATTACCCGGATGGCTCCATGGTGTTTGTAGAGCGCGTGGATGCTTCCGAGCTGGCGTATGGCGATGTCCTTGCCTGCATCGTCGCCGGCACGCCCTACGTCAAGATCTACGAGAGAGACGGCCTTCATTCGATCAACCCGGATTATTCTGTAATTCCTGTTACCGATGACGATAATATGCGGCTGATCGGGCGCGTGGTTGGTCTCGTCGATCCCGAGGACATTGCATCCGACGCAGAGGCACAGGAGCTCATGGAAGTTTTTGCGGACGAACTCAACTAAAGCAATCCATAGAATCGAAAAATCTGCTTTGTCGGCAGGTGTATTTTCTATACCCAAAATTAAGGAAGCGATGCGTGAATGAACGGAGGTGTACGCATGTCAAGAATCGTGGATCAAGGAAAAACCGAACAAATACTGCACTTCATTCGGGTGTACGCTGCTGCGCATGGTTTCGGCCCTACCATTCGTGAGATCGGCGACGCCGTTGGGCTCAAGTCCAGTTCTACTGTGTACAACTATCTTTCACGAATGCGTCAAAAGGGCCTGATTGCATCGACGCCCGGAAAGCCGCACAGCCTGCATGTGCCGGGGCCACGGTTGGAGGACGATCCCTGCGATGATGGCAGCGCGGTGCTGAACTGCAAGTTCCGCTTCCCGGATGGAACCTACCCGGTGAGCGTAATTGCCATGGTAGCGGATGACGAAAAGGAGTTCACGCCGGTCAAGGCCGAACAGGTGGAGGTTCTGCGCATGCAGACAATGGCGACGAGGAAGGCAGGGACGAACGATGCAGAGTGAGATTCGGAGACCCATTGCAAAGGATGCGCGGCGATGCGCGTTCACCGGCTATCGTCCCATGAAGATGCCCTTCGGCTACGATGAGGAATGCCCTCTGGCACTGGATTTCAAGAAAAGGCTTCATGAGACGATTGAGATTCTGATCCTTCAGGGCTACAAGCACATGATCTCGGGAGGCGCGCAGGGCATGGACCTCATGGCTGCCGAGACGGTTCTGGATTTGCAGAAGGACTATCCCGAGGTTACCCTCGAGATCGCTGTCCCCTTCGAGACACAGGCTGCGAAATGGTCGGATGACTATCGGAAGCGCTGGCAGGAGTGCATCGACAGGGCGGATGTAATCACGGTGCTGTCGCACCAGTACACAAAGGGCTGCCTTTATGCCAGAAACCGCTATCTGGTCACGCAGGCAGACCTCCTTCTGGCCTGCTACGATGGGCAGGAAGGTGGGACAAAGAACACTGTGGAGTACGCAAAGAATACCGGGTGCAGGGTATGTTTGATTCCGCCGGTCAAGGGAAAAATGCACTAGGGCACGGCTGCGGTCGCGTTTGATGAAAGGATGAATGAGAGGTGTTCCCATGAATGAGCAGCGTCCACTGAAGGGTGCCCGACCACCCCGGCTGGAAAAGGTGTACGTCAAGGTCAATTCCGACTTTGACGCCACCGGCTACATGCAGCCCCGCTCCATCACATGGGCGGACGGCAGAACCTTCACCATCGAGGCCGTGAAGGACTTTCGCCCGGCGGCCTGCTACCGTCAGGGTGCGGAGGGCGCATGTTACACGATCATGGTTCGCGGAGAGGAGAAGCATCTCTTCTTCGAGTGGATCAATTCCTCCTTTGCCACCCGGGTCGCCCGGTGGTACGTGGAGACGGCGGTTCCGGAAGCAAACTAACCCGTCAAACTGAGGAAGGAGGTCGGCACAGATGGCAGAGCGCGTGCGGCA
>SFNY01000134.1 GCA_004554085.1 Clostridiales bacterium
GTCCCCGAAGGAGGCTATCAGCTGTATGAGCCCGACGGTGTCCCCGTCGCCCTCCAGGTCGGCAGAGCCGAGCGGCTCCGCCTTCACGCCGCTGCCTTCAAAGGCCGAGGAGATGAACTCGCGGGCGACGGAGACGAACTCCGCCATCCTCCTCTCGTCCGGCATGTCCGCGCTGATGCGGAAGCCGAAGTAGCCGCTGTCCCTGCCCCGGCGGGAGAGGGATGAGCGGCCCGATGCCGTCAGCCACAGGAAGGCCCGGTGGGTGAGGTACTGCCGACCGTCGAAATGGCGGTCGGAGCAGTCCTGCAGGAAGCTCCTGCTCCAGCGGGGCGCGCCGTCCGGGTGCCACTCGCCGCGGAGGTACACGTCCTGACGGTGGAGGACGGTCCACGGCGGGAGCCTGCGGACCGCCTCGTAGTAGCGGAGGATGAGCGAGTCGTAGTCCTGTTCGGAGAGCGAGTACGCCACAGGGAGGGCTATCTCCCATCCGAGGGTCAGCTCTCCCCTACGCGACACTATGATGCCGTCCTTGATCGCGAGCACCGGCATCACCTGGCGCCAGTCCCGCTGTCTAGCCTTGAGTTCCATATGTCCGAGAAATTTACCGGGAGTGTCATTATCCACCTGTGCAGGCTCAGCGATGAGAAGAGCCTCCATAGGTCCTTCACGCTGTAGAGCGACTGTACGTACAGCACTGTGAAGTAGGCCGCCAGGGCGAGCACCAGGAAGAGCATGGTGCCGAGGATGCTCGAGGTCAGGGCCCCGACGACGAAAGCGAGCATCATCGCCAGCGCGAGCGCGGCGACGAAGAGCAGCAGGTAAGCCCCTTTCATCCCGAAGAGGGAGGATGGGCAGTCCAGCGAGCGGTACACCTTCACCTTCATGTCTAGAACACCGCCTTTATGACCTCCATAAATATCACTATGATGATCAGTCCCGCTCCGAACGCCAGCAGGGAGTCCTTGCACTGGGGGTCACCCTTGAGGTACTTCGCTCCCTGCCATGCCAGCAGGACGACTGCAATGAGTGCTAATATGCCCGCCACGAGGTGGAAGGCTATGTCCCTCAGTCCGCTGACGATGCCGTCAGCCGTCGAGAGTGCCCCGCTTGCGCTGAAGTTCTGGGCCGATGCGGCCACAGCCGCGAAAAGAAGCAGGGACAGCACCGTCCCCGCCTTCCTGATTGTCCTTGTCCTTTCCATAATCACTTGAGTCTTGAGAAATCGTAATCCGGTGCCTTCATCTTCGGGCCCCCCTCCGGGTGCTTCCGCTGCGGAGCGGCGTTCGCCAGCGGCCGGGAGGGATGGTCCTCCCCGAAGAGGCGCATCGCCTCCGAGACGTCCTTCCGTATGGCCTCACGGTATGCCTCCACCTTCCTCAGCTCCTCCTCGTCGAGGGACTCCCTTTGCATATCGGGGTCCTGGAACTCCATGTTGAACCCGTACTCGCGTGCCGCTAGACGGGCGAAGGCCGGGGTGCACAGGTGCTCCTTCAGACCGCGTATCACAAGGGCCTTCAGGTCCTCCAGCGAGGTGGATGCCCCGACGGGAGCCTCCACCAGGCTGCCCTCGGGCTCCTCGTCGTATGCCGGTGACGTAGGAACAGCAGGACTCTCCGGTGAGGGCAGCCGCTCATCACGGGACACCGACGGGGCTTTGTCCTCGCCCTTCTCCGTCACGTGGAGACCGCTGGCCTCCAGCTGCTCGATGATGGTGCGCCGCTGGCCGGGTGTCGCCTTGCCGCTGCGCAGCGCATCCCACGCCTGGATGCTGTCCGCCGCATCGCTCAAGGGGCCAAGGTACGGCTCTGGTGCGGGGAGCGGTGTCGGGCTCCCTGCCCGACGCTGCCCCCGGCTGCCGGTACCGCTGCCATGCGATATAGCCCACCGAACCTGCCAGCAGGCATAGGGACAATGCCAGAATGAACGTATCCATATAATCAGTCTTTGTTGTTGTCATCTTCAAGCAGCGCGAGCACTTCGGCAAAGAGGGTCTCCAGCTCGGGGCACAGGGCGTCGATGTTCGCCTGCGGCCAGCAGGCGGTGCTCCTGAGGAACCGCCACGTGCGGCAGTCCCTGCGGAAGAGCTGC
>SFNY01000135.1 GCA_004554085.1 Clostridiales bacterium
AACCAAGACGGAGCTGGACACCGTGAGCGGCAATCTCGCCACACACACCTCCAGCTTCCACGTCACGGCGGACAAGATTACGTCGATGGTCAGCAGCATCGACGCCAACAGTTCAAGCATCTCCTTGCTGGAGCAGACGGCCAGCAGCCTCTCTACCTCCATCGCCTCCACGCAGCAGACTGCCGACGCAGCCCGCAACGCTGCCGACGAGGCTGCATCGCAGGCCGCCGGCGCACTCAGTGCCGCCGCTGCCGCACAGAGCACCGCCGAATCGGCGCTGAGCAAGGCGGGTACCAACGCTACGGCCATCCAACAGACCAAGGACAGCATCTCCGTGCTGGCTGGCTACTTCGACGACAATGGCCACCTCATCGAGGGGGCTGGATGGGTCACTACTGCACAGGGCAACCTGCTGTGGGCTACCAAGGATGCTGTTACCGACCTGCAAGGCCGCATGACATCCGCAGAGACGCGCATCACGCAGACCGAATCTAACATCACCCTCTGTGCAACCAAGACGGAGCTGAACACCGTGAGCGGCAACCTCGCCACACACACCTCCAGTTTCCACGTCACGTCGTCGAAGATATCCTCTATGGTCAGCAGCATCGACGCGAACGCATCCAGCATCTCATCCTTGGAACAGACGGCCAACAGCATCACGCTGCAGGTGGCGTCATCCAACAAGTCGAACCGCAGTCGGGAACGGAGGTCACGGCAAGCACCTACCGATTCGCAGGCTATACGCCAGCCATCCCGCTCACACCGTCCGTCACCTATACGGTGCAGCTGATGGTCACCGTACCTTCGGGAGTGGATCAGATAGCCGTGTACCTATCCAGCGGAATGATCAAGCAGGCAAATTGGACGGGACTCAGCGCCGGCAAGCAGCTGCTCACGGCTACCTTCGCGGCCAAGTACTACAGCGGGATGACGCCGGGTGACAGTGCGGCCTACGCCGTCGTAGAGCTGTATCAGTACTACAAGGGCACGCAGGCTACCAAGAGCGTCACCGTGCACTGGGCCAAGGTGGAACTGGGCAGCACAGCCACTCCGTGGTGCCCCGCACCCGAGGAGGAGACCGCCGGACGCAACTACTACGGCAGCCACCTCAACGTGACGGCCTACAACAGCGCCAGCGTCAGCCGCAGCAACAGCAACGCGCCGAACGGCCTGTACATCGTAGGAGCCAGCAGCGGTAACGGGTGGCTGCGCATCAGCAAGGCGATAGACGGAAACGGATACTGGACGGTATCCTTCTGGATGCGCGGCTCGCAGAGCGTAGCAGGCGGATTCAGCATCGACATGTGCGACTGCGCGCCGCTGGACGGCAACGTCCGCGTCTCCTTCCGCAACGACAACCAGTGGGTGCGCGTGGAGAAGACCTTCTACATCACCAACTACACGGCGGCCACCTACCACTTCATCGACTTCCAATCCATAGACTGGCTCTACATCTACGTGAAGGACCTGAAGGTCGAGCGAGGAACCAAAGCCACCGCCTGGTGCCCGCCAGTGGAGGACAGTGCAGCCACCAAGGCCGAGATAAGCCTGTTTGTGACAGAATCGGAGGTGGGTACGCTCATCAGCAACGCCGTCATCCGAGCCGACCAGATAGACCTGGTGGGCAAGGTGACGCTGACGCACCTGGACAGCACCATCATCGACGGCGGCAAGATAAAGACCAGCCTCATTGACGTGGACAACCTGACCGTGAAGAGCTGCGCCAACATCGGTCAGTTCACCGTGGACAACTACGGACTGACCACCGCAAGCGGAACGGCACGCATCGCATTCGAGTGGGGCAGCAACAAGTTCATACGAATGAACAGCGCCGAGACGGCCATGTTCTACGCCCGCAACGACAACGGCAAGCTGATGGAGCTGAATGCTTACGGAAGCGGAGCCACAGCCCTCACGCTGCTGGCCAACACCAGCGGAATCGGCTACGCGCTCAGCAGCACGGGCATGAGCCGCATGGTGGCACGCTACGCATCGGAGCTGAACACCGTCACCGGTCTGGCACTGGGCGTGAAGAGCGGTACATCCTTCACCGGAGCCACCAACGTTGGCAACACGGCCTCGTGGGTTGACTTTCTTGTCGCTACGGGCAACATCACCCTGCCGAAGGCGTCCGACTGTCCAGGAAAGATCATCTTCATCAAGATAACTGGAGGGAGCCGCACCATCACATCGAGCAGCACCATATACAAGTGCGGCGACAGCGGAACCTATACGTCAGACACATTCAACAACCGTGCACTCTT
>SFNY01000136.1 GCA_004554085.1 Clostridiales bacterium
CTGGTGCAGCAGGAGGGCATGAAGTGCCTGACCATGAAGTCCGGCACCTGATGAGGAGGAGAGCACATGGGAAGTACCGCAAGAAACTATCACGCACACGGCGGCAACGAGTGGGTCGTAGGCGGCAAGCTGACGTTCCTGCCCGGAGCCGTGGTCGAAGGCGCGGAGGGACTGTTCGACTTGCCCAGTGGCGGCGCGCAGCCTTTGCCCTGTATGGCAGACAGCGAAGCCACCACGGTTGCTGCGCTCCGCGAGGATTACAACCGCCTGCTGGCCGCGCTTCGGGAGGCCGGGCTCATGGCCAGCGAGTGAGGTGAGCAGCTGTGGTCGTCACCGTTGATGAGGTGAAAACCCATCTGCGCATCCAGCAGGACGAGGAGGACGGCTACATTGACGGACTGATCGCACAGGCGCAGGCGGCTGCGGAGGACTTCTGCCGCGTGCAGTTTTCCGAACCAGCCCCCGAGCCTGTGCGTCTGGCAGTTCTGCTCATGGTCAGCCACTACTACGAAAACCGGGATAACCCGGACAAGCAGGTGTATGTGACCATGCGTATCGCCTTTGAGAACCTGCTCTATCCGTACCGGGATCCCACAAAAATGTTCTAGGGGATGATGCCGTGCGAGGTTATAAGAACTTTGAAAGCAATCCGCATCCCGGAAGCCTCCGACATCTGGTGGAGATCGGGTATACGGAAAATACCATCAATGAAAATGGCTACCCGGAACCAAACGACGTGGTGATCTGCAAGGTCTGGTCCGCTGTCACCGACGCGGGCAACCAGCACTACCGCTCCGCCGACGTAATGAACACCGAGGCGGTCATCAACTTCACCATCCGATACAGGGAGGACATTCAGCCCGGTATGTGGGTGCGCTTCCGGGACAAGAAGTGGCTCATCTCCACGCTGGGCGAGTATGGATTCCGGGGAGATTATCTGGGTCTGAAGGCGTCCCTCTCCGAAGGGGTGAGCGGCTAATGAAAGCTGTACAACAGGCCCTAAAGAATGTCGGCATTCCCGTCATGGCGGGCGTATGGCGGGCTACATCTCCCGATCAGAATCCACCCGTGCAGTATATCGTCTATTCCAGTACCACGACGGAGGATGCGCATCAGGACGATGGCGTTGTGTCGTTCCGAACCTATGTCTATCTGAATCTCTGGAGCGACGTCGACCCGACCGAAGCCGCGAACCAGATCCGCAGCGCCATGTATGCTGCTGGGTTTTCCATGGTGGAGGAATCGGACAAGGGCTACAACCAGCCCGCCTACGACACTGCGACGCACCAGTACACGGTGCAGTGGACGTGGTGTCTGTACGAGGAGGTGGCACTGGATGCCCCTTGATGTGAACGGCTTTGACGAGCTCATGACCGACATCGCGGGTATGGCCAGCAAAATGGACGCGGACGGCGCGGGCGCTCCGGTGGCGAAGCGCATTCTGGAGGCCGCTGCCGTGCCCATCCATGAACAGATGCAGGCCAACGCCTCCCACTGCAAATCGGCAAGGTGAAGCGCAGCTCCAAAAGGGGTCGCCATATCACCATCGGCGTGCACCGCAAGGATTGGAACAACGAGGATTACTACCCCGCGTATGTGGAGTATGGGCACGGCGGACCCGGCCCTGCTCCCGCGCATCCCTACATCCGTCCCGCCTACGACACCCGTCAGGATGAGGCCTATGAGATCATCCGCGACGGGCTGCGGGACGCAATCGACCAAATGTAAGAGGAGGAAGCAAACATGGCAGGAACCATTGCTGCATCGCCCAAGGTGGCCTCCACCGTGGGCCTCAAGGACGTGGTCATCGCAGAGCTGACGGCGGACACCGAGGAGACTTTGACCTACGGCGATCTTCAAAAGCTCGCCGGCGCCATTGAAGCCAGCATCACCCCGGACAACGCCGATCCGGATGTCCAGTATTACGACGACATCGAGGGCGACGTGCTCTATCCCGATCCGGAGCTGTCCTTCAAGACGAAGATGGCCGACATTCCCCTGATGATCCAGGAGAAGATCTTCGGCAACAAGATCGACGACAACGGCGTGCTCGTCCGCACCGCGCAGGACAAGCCGCCCTACTACGCGGTGGGCTTCCGAAGCGAGAAGTCCGACAAGACCTACCGCTATGTGTGGCTGTACAAGGTGCGCGCCAAGCCGGTCACCGAGAACTACGCCACCAAGGAGGGCAAGACCATCACCCGCCAGACCGGCGAGGTCGAGTGGACTGCGATCAAGCGCACTCACGACGGTCGCTATCAGGCGGTGGCAGACGAGGGTCAGAACGGCTTCACCGCCGAGAAGGCCGCAACCTTCCTGCAGTCGGTATACGAACCCAGCTTCGCTGCAGCCTAATGTACCCTGTGAGCACAGCTGCCATCACCGGCGGCTGTGCATTTTCTGACGGAAGGAGCATGCCAATGATTACCTGCACGCTGAACAATCAGAAGTATTCCATCGACTTCGTCTCCGGCAGAGCGCTGCGGGAGATGGAGCCCGCCGCAAAGATGTACGGGCGCATCGTTGCCCTGTCCAACTCTGCGCTCAAGGGCGAAACGTCTGCGGATGCCGGAGAACTCTCCATTGCCGATGCGATGGATGTGATGATCCGCTGGTTCTGCATCCTGTTCGGGAACCAGTTCACCCCGGACGATGTGCTGGATCACTACCCCGTGGATCGCCTGATGCACGACATCGCGCTGGCACTCATGGCGGTGCAGACGCAGACAACGCATATCCTGGATGAGTTCCCTACGAAGGCAGCGAGGAC
>SFNY01000137.1 GCA_004554085.1 Clostridiales bacterium
GCCAAGGTCAACACCATCAACTATGATGGCAAGGCCAAGCGCCTGGGCGCCGGCCGTCCCGGCCGCCGCAAGAGCTGGAAGAAGGCTTATGTCCAGCTGACCCCCGATTCCAAGACCATCGAAATGTTCGAGGGTATGGTGTAAGAAAGGAAGGAGTGTTGAAAAATGTCCATTAAAACTTTTAAGCCGACCACCCCTTCCCGCAGACACATGACTGTTTCCGGCTTCGACGGCATTGATAAGCACGCCAAGCCCGAAGCAAGCCTGACTGAGGTCCTGAAGAAGAACGCTGGTCGCAACAGCTATGGCCGCATCACCGTCCGCCATCGCGGCGGCGGCGAGAAGCGCAAGTACCGCATCATCGACTTCAAGCGCGACAAGATGGATATGGAAGCCACCGTTCTGCGCCTGGAGTACGATCCCAACCGCAGCGCCAACATCGCCCTGGTCCAGTACGAGGACGGCGAGAAGCGCTACATCATCGCTCCCGTCGGCCTGACCGCCGGTGACAAGGTGCTCTCCAGCGCCGCCGCCGACATCAAGCCCGGCAACTGCCTGCCCATCGCCAACATCCCCGTGGGTACTGTGATCCACAACGTGGAGATGCATCCCGGCAAGGGCGCGCAGCTGGTCCGCAGCGCCGGCGCTTATGCCCAGCTGATGGCCAAGGAAGGCGATGACGCCCAGATCCGTATGCCCTCCGGCGAAGTGCGTATCATCCGCACCAACTGCAAGGCCTGCATCGGTCAGGTGGGCAACCTGGAGCACGAGAATGTCCAGATCGGTAAGGCCGGTCGTAAGCGCCACATGGGTTGGCGTCCCACCGTTCGCGGCTCCGTCATGAACCCCTGCGACCACCCCCACGGCGGTGGTGAGGGCAAGTCCCCTGTCGGCCGTCCCGGCCCTGTCACTCCTTGGGGCAAGCCCGCTCTGGGTTACAAGACCCGCAAGAAGAAGAACCCCACTGACAAGTTCATTGTCAAGCGTCGTAACGTGAAGTAAAGGAGGCAAGAGAATATGAGCAGATCTATTAAAAAAGGCCCGTATGTTGCCCCTGAGCTCATGAAGCGGGTGAATGAAATGAATAAGACCGGCGAGAAGACCGTGCTGAAGACCTGGAGCCGCAGCTCCACCATCTTCCCCGCCTTCGTCGGCCAACCTTCCGCGGTCATGCCAAGAAAGCGTAAAGGAGGATGCAGAGACAATGGAAGCTAAAGCATATCTGAGATACGTCCGCATCTCTCCCCGCAAGGTCCAGATCGTCTGCGATCTGATCCGCGGCAAGGATGTCAAGACTGCCATGGCCATCCTGATGCAGACCCCCAAGGCTGCGTCCGAGCCCCTGATGAAGCTCCTCAAGAGCGCCTGCGCCAATGCGGAGAACAACTTCAACATGGACGCCGACAAGCTGGTGGTCAGCCAGGTGTTTGCCACCCCCGGCCCCATTCTCAAGAGAATGATGCCCCGCGCTCAGGGCCGTGCCTATCGCATCAACAAGAGAACTTCTCACGTGACGCTGGCCGTCGCTGAGAAAGACTAAAGGGAGGAGACAGTTTATGGGACAGAAAGTAAATCCCCACGGCATGCGCGTGGGCGTCATCAAAGACTGGGATTCCCGTTGGTATGCCAGCAATGAGAAGGTCGGCGATCTGCTGGTCGAGGACCACAAGATCCGCGTCTACCTGAAGAAGCTCCTCTATGCCGCCGGCGTCTCCAAGATCGAGATCGAGCGCAGCAACGAGGTCGTCACCATCTATCTGCATGTGGCCCGTCCCGGCATCGTCATCGGCAAGGGCGGCGAGCAGGTGGAGGAGTATCGCAAGAACGTTGAGAAGCTGATCGGCGGCAAGACCGTGAAGCTGAACATCGTGGAAGTCCGCAGCCCCGACATGGACGCGCAGCTGGTGGCCGAGAACATCGCCGCACAGCTGGAGAAGCGTATTTCTCACCGCCGCGCCATGAAGAACGCCATGGGCCGCGCCATGCGCGCCGGCGCCAAGGGCATCAAGTGCAACTGCTCCGGTCGTCTGGGTGGTCGTGAGATCGCCGGCTCCGAGCACTATCACGAGGGCACCATCCCCCTGCAGACCCTGCGTGCCGATATCGACTACGGCTTCGCTGAGGCTGCCACCACCTTCGGCCGCATCGGCGTGAAGGTTTGGATCTACAAGGGCGAGATCCTGACCCAGACCCTGCGCACCACCCCGCGCACCCTGGATACCAGCAAGCCCTATCAGGAGCGTCGTGAGCGTCGCGGCAACCGTCGTGACGGCGACCGCCGCGGTGGTTTCCGCCGTGACGGCCAGAACGGCGGCTTCAATCGTGACCGTCAGAACGGCGGCTTCAACCGCGGTCCCCGCCCCGAGGGCGG
>SFNY01000138.1 GCA_004554085.1 Clostridiales bacterium
AAAGTGGGCGCGAGGCTTCGCGTCAACAAGGGTGGAACCGCGGAAGGATGACTTTCGTCCCTTGAATCCATGCGAGGACGCGGATTCGGGACAGCGCCTTCGCGGTTCCTTTATTGTGTCCCGCAAGAGGAAAAGGAGAGAATCAAGATGGCAGAGATCACCATGGACAAGATCGTGGCGCTGTGCAAGGGCCGCGGCTTCATCTTCCCGGGCAGCGAAATCTACGGCGGCCTGGCCAACAGCTGGGACTACGGCCCGCTGGGCGTGGAATTCAAGAACAACGTCAAGAAGGCCTGGTGGAAGAAGTTCGTTCAGGAGAACAAGTACAACGTCGGCCTGGACGCGGCGATCCTGATGAACCGCGAGGTCTGGGTGGCCTCCGGCCACGTCGGCGGCTTCAACGACCCGCTGATGGACTGCAAGGCCTGCAAGGCCCGCTTCCGCGCGGACAAGCTGATCGAGGACTACACGAACGGTGCGGAAACCGGCGACGGCTGGAGCAACGCTGAGCTGGAGGCGTACATCGCCGATCACGCGGACATCGTCTGCCCGGTGTGCGGCAAGAAGGACTTCACCGGCATCCGCCAGTTCAACCTGATGTTCAAGACCCACGCGGGCGTGACCGAGAACTCCGCCAACGAGATCTACCTGCGCCCGGAGACCGCGCAGGGCATCTTCGTCAACTTCAACAACGTGATGCGCTCCACCCGCAAGAAGCTGCCGGCCGGCATCGCGCAGATCGGCAAGAGCTTCCGCAACGAGATCACGCCGGGCAACTTCATCTTCCGCGTGCGCGAGTTCGAGCAGATGGAGCTGGAGTTCTTCTGCAAGCCGGGCACCGACCTTGAGTGGTTTGACTACTGGCGCTCCTTCTGCCGTGACTGGCTGCTGGGCCTGGGCATCAAGGAGGAGAGCCTGCGCCTGCGCGACCACGAGCCGGAGAAGCTGGCCTTCTACTCCAAGGCGACGACCGACTTCGAGTTCCTGTTCCCGTTCGGCTGGGGCGAGCTCTGGGGCATCGCCGACCGCACCGACTACGACCTCAAGCAGCATCAGGAGCACTCCGGCAAGTCCATGGAGTACATGGATCCGGTGACGAACGAGAAGTTCATCCCGTACTGCATCGAGCCGTCCCTGGGCGTGGACCGCATGGTGCTGGCGTTCCTGTGCAACGCCTACGAGGAGCAGGAGCTCGAGGGCGGCGACGTGCGCAACGTGCTGCACTTCCATCCGGCGCTGGCGCCGTTCAAGTGCGCCGTGCTGCCGCTGCAGAAGAACAAGCTGGGCGACAAGGCCCGCGAGGTCTACGCCATGCTGAGCAAGAAGTTCATGTGCGACTACGACGAGACCGGCTCCATCGGCAAGCGCTATCGCCGTCAGGACGAGATCCCGTACTGCGTGACCGTGGACTTTGACACGCAGGAGACCGGCGTGGTCACCGTCCGCGACCGCGACACCATGGAGCAGGAGAAGGTGCACGTTAACGATCTGGTGGCGTACATTTCCAAGAAGATTGAATACTGAGCACTACAAAAGCTGTCGGGAGGACGCCGCGCGCGCCGCATCCCGGCAGCTTTCTCCTTCTGCGGCCTTTGAAGGGAGGAATCGGCGCGGATGTTTGAAATGCTTTTGCGGGAGCTGACGCTGATCATGGCCCAGGTGCATGATTCGCTGATGCGCCTCAACGACGGATTCGAGCTGAGGCTGGGCGACAAGGATCTGCACTTTGTCATCATGGCGCTGGCGGCGATGCTCCTGTTTTTCCTTGTGCACGCGGTCTTCAGGCGTCTGGCCAAATGGAGCATCACGGCGGTGTCGTTCATCTACGTTTTCACGGTCATGACGGTGCTCGGCTTTGCCATTGAAATCGGGCAGCGCATCTCCGGCACGGGCGAGATGGATTTCGCGGATATCGTCGCGGGCCTGTACGGCGTGCTGGCGTTCTTCGCGGTCTACAGCGCGTATCGCCTGCTGGCGATGGGCGTGAGCGTGCTGCTGAGGAAAACCAGAAAATCAAATCGCAAAAATGAGAACAAATGTTCTTGAAACTTTCCGGAAATGTGGTATAATGGAGCCGCGCAGGGGCAATTTGGACGATTGGCCCGCGCGGCTTTGTCTTGTATTTGGAGAGCGGGCATGATAAAATAAACTGGCAGTGCTGTATACATGCATCAATCGCTTGAAATAAAGGAGAACAAACTTGGCAACGACAGTTGGACTGATCTCT
>SFNY01000028.1 GCA_004554085.1 Clostridiales bacterium
GCGCATCCCGGTCTGCATGCACAACGTGCCCACCGAGAAGATCTTCCGTCCCGCCGCATGGAACGCCTTCGGCATGGACAAGGAGGGCGCCGACTATCGTGCCTGCGCCAACTACGGCCCGTTCTACAAGAAGTAATTCATTGAACTGAATCACGCCCCGGTTCACAACTGTGAGCCGGGGTTTTTCATGCAGGGGAACCTCCCTGCGCACCTGTTTTTTCGCCCGGGCATAGGATGCAGTGAATCCCGTGGAGGCATGGCTCTTCCACACAGAAAGGAGACTATCCCTGTGGCGAACATTCATTCCTGCGCCTCCGGCTGCGGCTGCAATACCTGCAATGCGCTGTGCACCGCCGGATGCGGCTGTCATAGCTGCGGCTGCAATACCTGCTCCACCCTGCGCAGCACCGGCTGCAGCAATTGCAATTCCTGCAACAGCTGCGGCTGCAACTCCTGCGCCACCGTGCGCACCGGCTGCAATTGCTTCGGCGTGCTGCGCAGCATCTCCGGCCCGTTCAACCGCTGCGGAACCTGTACCAACCGCAATTTTCCCTTCTTCACCGGCCCCTGCGGCCCCGTCAGCTCCTGCTGCGAATGCTGCGATCCCTGCAACAGCTGCAATAACTGCGGCTGCAACAGATGCGGCTGCAATTCCTGCGCGACCGCGCGCAGCGGCTGCGGCTGCAATACGTGCAACAACTGCGGCACCGCACGCAGCACCGGCTGTGGCTGTGGCTGCGATTCCTGCAACAACTGCGGCTGCAACAGCTGCTGCTGCGACGACTGCGACTGTGATTGCGACTGTTGCTGCGATGATTGCTGCGACGGCTGCCACGCCAGCGCGTCCTTTGCGAGCGGCACGCCGGTGGAGCTGGCGAGCGGCGATTCTGTGACGCTGAACCCAAGCTTCAGCAACTCCGACGATTTCAATGCCACACAGGACGGCATTGAGATTCTGCGGAGCGGAACTTACCTGATCGTGTACACAGTGCACGTTCCCGCGAACAACGCCGTGTCGAGCCGCTTCGTGCTGACCTTGAACGGCGAGCGCATTACGGCATCGGCCCTGGACGTTTCCACCGAGGGCGACTGCACCACCGACGGCTTCACCATGCACGCCATGGTCAACGCGCAGGCGGGCAGCGTGCTGAAGCTGGTGAGCCTGAACCCGGTGTCCATCTGTCAGTCCTCCGCGTCCAACGTGTTCACCCTGTCCCTCACCCGCATTCCGTAAGCAAACGACACGGGAGCTGCCCCCCATCGGGCGGCTCCCTTTGCATCGTTCGCTGAATCAGGAAAAAATTTGCTCCAGGGTATTGACATTTCTGAATGCCCTGTGCTATAATAAATCCTGCGTTGAGAAACGTGTGTCGCGGGGTAGAGCAGTCCGGTAGCTCGTCGGGCTCATAACCCGGAGGTCGAGGGTTCAAATCCCTCCCCCGCAACCATTTGCCGGCGTATCTCAGTTGGCTAGAGAATCCGGTTCATACCCGGAGTGTCATTGGTTCGAATCCGATCGCCGGTACCACTCAAAACCGTTCAGGTTGAAAGACTTGGACGGTTTCTTTTTGTTCAAATCGAGGCAAGAACCGGCTTCTCGCCTTAACTCTGGCTTCGCACACCTTCGCCAACCTTCCAAAGTGGCACAAAACTGCGAAAAACCTCATTTTTATGAACTCCGGGTTCAGTATTGCTCGACCCTCTGAACCGCCAGCATTTCATTTACACTTCGCACCGCTTCCTGCTTCTTATCCTCGCGGGAATGGACATAGCGATTGATGGTGGTCTGAACATCGGAATGCCCTATGATCGCCTGAATGGTCTTTACAGAGGCTCCTGCATCGTTCAGCAGCGTTGCGTAGCTGTGCCGGAAGATGTGCGGAGAAGCCCCGTGGAGGTTGATTGTGCGATTGATTCTCTCCATCATCCTCCTGTGAATGGAAAGGGTGATGGGGTCTTCGCCACCAATGATATAGCCTTGTGTCTCCATTGGCTGTAAGCACTTCATCAGTTCTGGCGATATTGGAACATCCCGCAAACCGCTTTCCGTCTTGGGCTTCCCAACCACACAGTTGTTCCTTCCTCTGGGATAAGTGATGCTTCGTTCAATGTGGAATACATTCTTCTTCAAATCTACATCTTCCCATTTCAAGCCCAGAACTTCCCCACGACGCATCCCTGTGAACAGCAGAAGCATCATATACCGCTTATCCATCAATTCCAGTTTGTCCAAAGACAGCAGAATGTCCCGCAGTTCGTCCAAATCCAATGCCTTCCGTACGGCTATGACGACGCTCTGGGTGCGTGGGGCTATGTGGACATGGAGGAGAGCCCCCTCGACGAGCACTACCGGGATTACCTGATCGGCAGCAGCTACGATGCGGACGCGGAATATTCCGACTTTGCCGACAGCGAATACGGTCAGGAGTCCTCTCAATCGGACAGCGACTGGGACGATTCCGACTGGGACGACGATGACTGGAGCTCGGTGGACGACTGGGACAGCAGCTACACCGACTGGGACAGCGACTGGTGATTCACGAAGCGGAAGGGCGATGCAAACCCTTCCGCTTTGTGCCAATATGCCGTCAAAGCTGAATATTTTGGGTCGAAGCCGCCGATTTTCGGCTTGTCACACGGATTTTTCTTGACTTTGCTTTTGTTACAACCTATAATATAGGTTGATGACTTATGGGAATCACGATACTCATAATTATAAAAGGAGGTCCTTTCACTTGAGCATCAAGATGACTTGCGACGGCAATACTGCTGTCAGCCATGTCGCGTATGCATTCAGCGATGTGGCAGCGATTTACCCCATCACCCCCTCTTCCCCCATGGCGGAAGTTGCAGACGAGTGGGCGGCACATGGCCGCACCAACCTCTTTGGCCAGAAGGTCAAGATTGCAGAGATGCAGTCTGAGGCCGGCGCGGCTGGCGCTGTGCACGGCTCCCTGGCCGCTGGCGCGATGACCACCACCTTCACCGCATCCCAGGGCCTGCTGCTGATGATCCCGAACATGTACAAGATCTCCGGCGAACTGATGCCGTCCGTCTTCCATGTTTCCGCTCGTGCGCTGGCCTATCATGCGCTGAACATCTTCGGAGATCACTCCGACGTGATGGCCTGCCGTCAGACCGGTTTCGCGATGCTGGCCTCCAACTCCGTTCAGGAAGCGACCGACATGGCTCTGGTTGCCCATCTGGCTGCAATCAAGGCTTCCGTTCCGTTCCTGCACTTCTTCGACGGCTTCCGCACCTCTCACGAAATCCAGAAGATCGACGCCATCGATCCCAAGGACAACTACGCTGAGATCGCGAACCTCGTCGATTGGGACAAGGTCAAGGCGTTCCGCGAGGGCGGCCTGAACCCCGATCATCCCCATCAGCAGGGCACCGCGCAGAACCCGGACATCTACTTCCAGGGCCGCGAGGCTGCGAACAAGTACTACGAGGCCACTCCGGACATCGTCGCCGAGGTCATGAAGCAGGTTGGCGAGCTCACCGGCCGCAACTACAAGCCCTTCGACTACGTCGGCGCACCCGATGCAGAGCGCGTCATCATCTGCATGGGCTCCGGCTGCGACGCCATCGAAGAGACCATCAACTACCTGGCATCCAAGGGCGAGAAGCTGGGCCTGATCAAGGTGCACCTCTATCGTCCCTTCTCCATGAAGTACTTCCTGGCCGCCGTTCCCGCGACCGCGAAGAAGATCGCCGTTCTGGACCGCACCAAGGAGTCCGGCTCCCTGGGCGAGCCCCTGTATCTGGACGTGTGCTCCGCGCTGCTTGAGGCGGGCCGCACCGATATCAAGGTGGTCGGCGGCCGCTACGGCCTGGGCTCCAAGGAGTTCAACCCCACCATGGTCAAGGCTGTGTACGACAACCTGGCCAAGGACGAGCCGAAGAACCACTTCACTGTTGGCATCACCGACGACGTGACCAACACTTCCCTGGATCTGGGCGAGACCGTCGACGCCGCACCGGCTGGCACCGTGGCCTGCATGTTCTACGGCCTGGGCTCTGACGGCACCGTTGGCGCGAACAAGAACTCCATCAAGATCATCGGCGATCACACCGACAAGTATGTTCAGGCGTACTTCTCCTACGACTCCAAGAAGTCCGGCGGCATCACCGTGTCCCACCTGCGCTTTGGTGACAAGCCGATTCAGTCCACCTATCTGATCGACTCTGCCGACTTCATCGCCTGCCACAACCCGGCGTACGTCACCATGTACGACATGGTCTCCGCGCTGAAGCAGGGCGGCACCTTCCTGCTCAACTGCCCCTGGACCGCCGAGGAGCTGGAAGCTCAGCTGCCCGCATCCATGAAGCAGCTGCTGGCCAAGAAGGAAGCCAAGCTCTACACCGTGGACGCCATCAAGCTGGCCCGCGAGGTTGGCATGGGCAACCGCATCAACACCATCATGCAGGCCGCGTTCTTCAAGCTGGCCAACATCATCCCCTACGATCAGGCGGATGAGTACATGAAGGCCTACGCCAAGAAGACCTACGGCAAGAAGGGCGACGAGGTCGTCAAGAAGAACTGGGACGCCATCGACATCGCCATCTCCGGCCTGGTCGAGGTCAAGGTTCCCGCTGAGTGGGCCAACGCCACCACCGGCGCTGTTCCGATGAAGGTCGAAGCCACCGAGTACTTCGAGAAGTTCGTGCATCCGATCCTGGCCCAGGAAGGCAACAAGCTGCCCGTGTCCATGATCGACGCTCAGGGCCGCGTCCCGGTCGGCACCACCAAGTACGAGAAGCGCGGCATCGCCGTCATGGTTCCCCAGTGGAACATTGACGCCTGCGTCGGCTGCGGCACCTGCTCCATCGTGTGCCCGCACGCCTGCATCCGTCCCTACCTGGTTGCTGACGGCGCCGAGGTTCCCGCGGGCTTCGAAGTCAAGAAGGCCGTCGGCAAGAACTTCGCCGGCTACAACTATCGCGTTCAGGTTTCTCCGCTGGATTGCACCGGCTGCGGCAACTGCGTTGGCGTCTGCCCGGTCAACCAGAAGGGCGTGAAGGTTGCCCTGGAGATGAAGCCCCTGGCCAGCCAGAAGAATCAGGAAGCCAACTGGGAGTTCGCCCAGACGCTGCCTGAGTTCAAGGGCGAGCTGAACCTGAAGCTGGTCAAGGACAGCCAGTTCAAGAAGCCCCTGTTCGAGTTCTCCGGCGCATGCGCAGGCTGCGGCGAGACTCCTTACGTCAAGCTCGTTACCCAGCTGTTCGGTGATCGCATGATCGTGGCCAACGCCACCGGCTGCTCCTCCATCTATGGCGGCTCCGCAC
Organism: Clostridiales bacterium; assembly: GCA_004554085.1. Classification (GTDB taxonomy): domain Bacteria; phylum Bacillota; class Clostridia; order Christensenellales; family Aristaeellaceae; genus SFTH01. The sequence goes on from SFNY01000028.1 coordinate 5,293, forward strand.
CGACCTGCCCCTACACCACCAACGAGGAAGGCCACGGCCCCGCTTGGGCGAACAGCCTGTTCGAGGACAACGCCGAGTTCGGCTTCGGCATGAACCTGGCCATCAACCAGCGCCGCGACAAGCTGGCGGAGAACGTCCGCAAGCTGGTCGAGACCACCGACTGCGCCGACGCCAAGGCTGCCGCCGAGAAGTGGCTGGCTGGCATGAACGACGCCAAGGTGTCCAAGGAGGCCGGCGAAGAGCTGGTTGCCAAGATCGAAGGCTGCGATTGCGAGCTGTGCAAGGCCATCGTTGCCGACAAGGACCTGCTGACCAAGAAGTCCTTCTGGATCTTCGGCGGCGACGGCTGGGCCTATGACATCGGCTACGGCGGACTGGACCACGTGCTGGCCCAGGGCGAGAACGTCAACGTTCTGGTTCTGGATACCGAGGTGTACTCCAACACCGGTGGACAGGCCTCCAAGTCCTCCCCGCATGCAGCAGTTGCGAAGTTCGCAGCCGCCGGCAAGCGCACCAAGAAGAAGGACCTCGGCATGATGGCCATCTCCTACGGCTACGTCTACGTCGCCCAGGTCGCCATGTCCGATCCGGCGCAGGTGCTCAAGGCCATGACCGAGGCCGAGGCCTATGACGGCCCGTCCCTCATCATCGCCTACGCTCCCTGCATCAACCACGGCATCAAGATGGATCAGGCCCAGGCCGAGATCAAGCGTGCCGTTGCCGCCGGTTACTGGCAGACCTTCCGCTACAACCCGGCCGCCGAAGGCAAGAAGTTCACCCTGGATTCCAAGGATCCCACCGAGGACTATCAGGCCTTCATCAAGGGCGAGAACCGCTACGCCTCCCTGCTGCGTCAGTTCCCGGATGTCGCTCCGGAGCTCTTCGCGCAGAGCCAGGCCGACGCCGCTGCCCGCCTCGAGTCCTACAAGCGCCTGGCCGACTAAAACGCAGCGCGTTTTATCGCACCAGCTACCGCGTAGTATACACCGGAGTCCTGCCCCCACTGATTCAAGGGGTAGGACTCCTTATCTTTGCGTTTCTGCAGGATCGATTGTGGTGGGCGAAATGCAGTACCATGGGGATTAGGTACGCGGCTGCGGTACAGTGGTGTCCTCGCCGCTAGTCGGCCTGAGGGCCTCCCTCTGAGCCGCCTCTGGCAGTAACTGCCGTGTAAAGGCATCGGGCTCCTGTCCCCATAGATTCAAGGGACAGGAGCCCTTATCTTTCTATTCTGTAGAATCGATTGGTATGTGCGCGATGGAGTACCTTGGGAATTGGGTGCGTTGCTGCGGTACAGTGGTGTCCTCGCCGCTCGTCGGCTGACGCCTCCCTCCGTGCAGCGTGTTTTATCGCACTAGCTGCCGCGTAGTATACACCGGACTCCTGCCCCCACTGATTCAAGGGGCAGGGTTCCTTCGTTTCTTTTCTGAAGATTGGATAGCGGAAAGCACGCAATCCGGCCCGTTACGAATGGGCCGGATTGCTTATGTATTGGATAATTGTCGTTTGACAGGCTGTATTGATGGATGCTATAATGCCCATGGAGCCGCGAGGCTCCCCGGCAGGAAGGAAGAAGATGGCGCTTGGCTTTAACCCTCTTTTCCACAAAAAGGGGTGATGATCATGACCGATTACGAAATCCTCGCGATTGTGCTCCTGATTATCACTTTGGCGTTTTCCGTACATAACGGGACCCATAAGTAAAAAAGCACTGCCGCCATCCAGCGACTACTGTATGGCGGCATCCATCTCATAGAGGGGATAAGCCATGCAGAAGCGTCATCCCTTCCTGCCGTTATTATAGCACGCTGCGGGAGAAGCTGTCAAGCAGCGGGAACGGCTTTTGCAAGGTGCAGTTGGGAGGACAAACCATGACGGCAGAGGAGATGTGGGCGAAATCCTGCGCTGCAAATGATGTGAACCCGGCGACGCGCTGGGAGGCGTGGGCATTCTGCGGCGGCGGCCCAGCTGCGGACGAGTTGGCAGCGCTTGTGCTGGAGGGAACCAAGACGGCCACGGCGAGTGCGTGGATTGCATATGAAAACGAGGGTGCGGAGCTTCCGAAGCCCGGAGATTACAGCGTGATCCTGTACGACAACGGCAGCGCGGCGGCGGTCATTCGGGATACGAAGGTGTCCCTCGTGCCCTTTGACGAGGTCCCGGCAGAGCATGCGTACAAGGAGGGCGAGGGAAGCAGGAGCCTTGCGGAGTGGAGAGAGGTGCACAAAAGGGCGTTTGCACCGGATTATCAGGCGGCTGGAAGGGAGTTTGATCCGCATGGAATCTGCGTGCTGGAGGAATTTGTGCTGGTTTATCCGGCGGATGCGCGGCATTGAGCTGCCGAGCCTTGCGCAATCCACACATTTCCCGTATAATACCCTCAGGAGGCGATACCATGGCGAAGCGCGACAGCCGGAACACCCGCGGGCGCATCATCAATGCGGCCTGGGCGCTGTTCTACGAGCAGGGCTACGAGGACACCACCATCGAGGAGATCATCGAGCAATCCGGAACCTCAAAGGGCTCCTTTTACCACTATTTTGAGGGAAAGGATGCGCTTTTGGGCACGCTTTCGGATCTGTTTGATGAGAAGTATGCGCAATTGCGGGAGATTTTGCCGCCCGAAATGCACGCCTTCGACAAGCTGATGTACCTGAACCGGGAGCTGTTCCGCATGATCGAGGATCGTGTGTCGCTGGATCTGCTGGCGCGGCTGATCTCCACGCAGCTGATCACCAAGGGCGAGAAGCACCTGCTGGATCACAACCGCATGTACTACCGCCTGCTGCGCAGCATCATCTCGGAGGGCCAGCGGAAGGGCGAGCTGCGCGCGGAGGCCTCGGTCAACGACATCGTCAAGACCTACGCGCTGTGCGAGCGTGCGCTGATGTACGACTGGTGCCTGTGCTCCGGGGAATACTCGCTGGCGAACTACGCCCAGAAGATGCTGCCGGCGTTCATGGGGATGTACCGGGCGGATATTTAACAGAAGTTCAAAAATTAGAACAGGTTTCGTTTTGAACCGCGTATAGAATTCGTTCCATATAAAAACCCTATAATTACAGTTAAATCTGGCATGGAAATGGACTGGAGTACAGAAAACAGTACGGACTGCATTCTGTATTTCAGTCCATTCCTGTATGTGGTATAATGGTTCCCAAGTTGTCGGAAGCGCGCGCATGTGCGGCGCATCCGGAGGGCAGGGCCGGGGCAAAATCCGCCGGCATGCCCTTACAAAAGAGGGGGATTGGAACTATGACGACTGCAAACCTGTTGATGCTGATTGCCATCATCATCTATTTGGCGGGCATGATTGCCATCGGCTGGATGTATTCCAAGCGCACGTCCAACGTGGGCGACTTCTACCTGGGCGGCCGCAAGCTGGGCCCGCTGACCACGGCGATGAGCGCCGAGGCCTCGGACATGTCGTCCTGGCTGTTGCTGGGCCTGCCGGGCGTGGCCTACATCTCGGGCATCGCGGACGCGGCCTGGACGGCCATCGGCCTGGCGGTGGGCACCTATCTGAACTGGCTGATCGTGGCCAAGCGCATTCGCGCCTACACGGCCCATGTGAACGCCATCACTGTGCCGGACTTCTTCTCCAAGCGCTATCATGACAAGCGCAACCTGCTGAGCTGCATTGCGGCGCTGGTCATCATCATCTTCTTCGTGCCCTACACGGCTTCGGGCTTCGCGGCCTGCGGCAAGCTGTTCAAGAGCCTGTTCGGCCTTGACTACACGGCGGCGATGCTCCTGAGCGCGGTGGTCATCGTAGGCTACACGGTGCTGGGCGGCTTCATGGCGGCCAGCATGACCGACCTGATCCAGTCCATCGTGATGACGATTGCGCTGATCGTGGTGTTCGCCTTTGGCATCTCCGCGGCGGGCGGACTGGGCGCGGTGATGGAGAATGCGCGCGCGCTGCCGGGCTATCTGAAGCTGACCCAGAGCTATGGCATTGCAGGCAACGCCGCCTCTCCCTACGGCTTCCTGACCATCGCATCCACGCTGGCCTGGGGCCTGGGCTACTTCGGCATGCCCCACGTGCTGCTGCGCTTCATGGCCATCGGCGACGCGCAAAAGCTGAAGCTCTCCCGCCGCGTGGCCAGCGTGTGGGTGGTCATCTCCATGGCGGCGGCAGTGATGATCGGCGTGGTGGGCAACGCGCTCTCCAAGGTGGGCGCGGTGGAGAGCTTCACCACCTCCTCCGAGGCCGAGACCATCATCATCCGCATCGCCGACCTGATCGCCAGCCACGGCTGGCTGGCGGCGCTGGTGGGCGGCATGATCCTGGCGGGCATCCTGGCGGCGACCATGTCCACGGCGGACTCCCAGCTGCTTGCGGCGTCCTCCAGCGTGTCCCAGAACCTGTTCCGCGACTTTTTGCACATCCGCATGAGCAAGCGCACCGAGATGGTGCTGGCGCGCGGCAGCGTGGTGGTGATCTCCATCATCGCGGCCTTCATCGCGGCGGATCCCAACAGCTCCGTGTTCAACATCGTGTCCTTTGCCTGGGCGGGCTTCGGCGCAGCCTTCGGCCCGGTGGTGCTGCTGGCGCTGTTCTGGCGGCGCTCCAACCAGGCCGGCGCGCTGGCGGGCATGGTTGCCGGCGGCGCGATGGTGTTCATTTGGAAGTACCTGGTGCGTCCGCTGGGTGGCGCGTGGAACATCTACGAGCTGCTGCCCGCATTCATCATCGCCTGCGCGGTGAACGTGCTGGTCAGCCTGCTGACCCCTGCGCCGGGCAAGGCTGTGACCGACGAGTTCGATGCGGTGAAGGCAAAATACTGATTGCACGCAATATCTGAATATATGGTTGTGAGAAAAGCCGCACGTTTTGTGCGGTTTTTCTCATAATTTAAAACTGCTGTAATATTTTTCCGGTATAATGAAACCGGTAACCAAATTCAACTATGGAAAGGCGGTACTACCCATGCTTAAGAAATTGCTGACGGTTCTTCTGGTCGTTTCCATGCTGATGACCGGCCTTGCCCTCGCTCAGGAGGAGCTACCGGCCGAGCACCAGCCCGTTGTGGTTTTGTACACGAACGACGTGCACTGCGGCATCGAGGACGCCATCGGCTATGCCGGTCTGGCGGCCTATGAGAAGGCCTACGAGAAGCTCGGCTACGAGGTGATTCTGGTCGACAACGGCGACGCCATCCAGGGCGGCCCCATCGGCACCCTGTCCAAGGGCGAGTACATCATCGACATCATGAACGCCATGGGCTACGACATCGCGACCATCGGCAACCATGAGTTCGACTACGGCATGGACGTGTTCATGTCCCTGCGCGAGAAGGCGGAGTTCCCCTACATCTCCGCGAACTTCTGCGATCTCGAGGGCAACACGATCCTGGATCCCTACGTCATCAAGGAGCTGGGCGGCTGGAAGGTCGCGTTTGTCGGCGCTTCCACCCCTGAAACCTTCACCAAGTCCACCCCCACCTTCTTCCAGGATGGCGAGGGCAACTACATCTACAGCTTCTGCCAGGGCGAGGATGGCGCGAACCTCTACGCCGCCGTGCAGAAGGCCGTGGACGCTGCCCGTGCAGAGGGCGCGGAGATCGTGATCGTCATGAGCCATCTGGGCATCGACGGCTCCAGCGTTCCCTACACCTCCAGCGACCTGATCGTCAACACCACCGGCATCAACGCCGTGCTGGATGGCCACTCCCACTCCGTTCTGGATATGGAGCTGGTGCAGAACGCCGCTGGCGAGGACGTGATCCTCACCTCCACCGGCACCAAGCTGAACAACGTCGGCTCCCTGTTCATCGACGTTGGCGACGATCAGACTCCCGTGCTGACCAGCGCGCTGCACAGCGAATCCCTGTTCCAGGACGAGGAGGCCCAGGCCTACATCGCCACCGTCAAGGCCCAGTATGAGGAGACCCTGAATCAGGTCGTGGCCACCACCGCCGTCGACCTGACCACCAAGGATCCCGCCACCGGCGAGCGCGCGGTGCGCAACTCCGAGACCAACCTGGGCGACCTGTGCGCAGACGCCTACCGCATGGTGCTGGGCGCTGACGTCGCCTTTGTCAACGGCGGCGGCGTGCGTGCGGACATCCCGGCCGGCGACATCACTTACGGTCAGATCCTGAGCGTGCATCCCTTCGGCAACATGGCCTGCCTGATCGAGGTCAGCGGCCAGCAGATCCTGGACGCCCTGGAGATGGCCTCCCGCGATGTGCCCAACGAGTGCGGCGGCTTCCTGCAGGTTTCCGGTCTGAGCTACGAGATCAACGTGGGCGTTGAAACCAGCGTTGTGCTGGACGACAAGGGCAGCTTCGTTGAGGTTGCCGGTGAGCGCCGCGTGCAGAACGTGCTGGTGGACGGCCAGCCCATCGATTCCGAAGCCACCTACACCCTGGCTTCCCACAACTACATGCTCAAGTCCGGCGGCGACGGCATGAGCATGTTCCAGGGCTCCACCATCCTTCAGGATGAGGTCCTGATCGACAACCAGGTGCTCATCAACTACATCGTCGATACCCTCGGCGGCGTGGTTGGCGAAGAGTACTCCGATCCCTACGGCCAGGGCCGCATCACCATCATCGAATAGTGGCGTGGCGCCACAGCCATATGCCTGTCGGCGAGCCGCCGCTGGCACATCGCTGGCGCGGTTTAGGCGAACGAGCCCCTATCCCCATAGATCAGAGGGATAGGGGCTCTATGCTACGTTCCTACAGTTTCCTTTAGTGTGCGCAAGAAATCCAGTCCGGCAAGAATGGACTGGATTTCTTACGTCTGGCTTTGAAAATACTGCCCGGATTCGCCCAGCTCCGTAGGGCGGGATGCCCTCATCCCGCCGCAGCAAGCCTGAATTATTGCACATCCACCACGGTCAGGCGCTTTCCCTCCACCCGGAAGCGCAGCTCCAGGCCTGCGAAGGGGAAGCCGTAGACGCGCACCGGGTCGTCCTGATAGGAGGGCCGGGGATCCTGGGCCAGCACGCCGATGAGGGCCGCGCGCTTGTCAGCGGGCACGCGCTCCAGCAGCTCCGCCGGGAAGTCCACCTCCAGATGGTGCTGGATCGTCTGCGCGGTGAAGCCGTCGGAGGCCTCGGGGTGGGCATCGGCGTAGGGGATGTAGGGCTTGACGTCCAGGATCGGCGTGCCGTCCATCAGATCGGCGCAGGACACGAGCAGCACCGGCCCCAGCTTCGGGTCGCGCTCCACGCCCTCCAGCCGCACCGAGGAGAGGCCGATGGGGTTCGGACGGAAGGGCGAGCGCGTGGCGAACACGCCCAGCCGGGTGTTGCCCCCCAGTCGGGGTGGCCGCACCGTGGGCGACCAGCTCTTCGATTCGGAGAAGTTCCAGATCAGCCACAGGTGGGTGAACTGCTCGATGCCCCGCAGCGCGTTCTCGTCACGGTACTCCGGCTCGAACACGATGCGGGACTTCAATTCCTGCACAAGGCCGCTCTGCCGCGGAATGCCGAATTTCGTGGGAAAGTCGCTGTGTATGCGCGCGATGATGTTGAACCTGAGCTCCTCTGCCATGGCTTGCCTCCGGATTGCCTGTATTCTACCGGAATTGTACCACAGACGGGCATGTTTGTCGATAATCTGGGATATGAAAAACCGCCAGCGGCGAGGCGCCGCAGCCACATCGCTGGCGCGGTTTAGGCGAACGAGCCCCTACCCCCATAGATCAGAGGGATAGGGGCTCTATGCTACTTTCCTACAGTTTCCTTTACTGTGCGCACGAAATTCAGTCCGGCAGACAGAATTTCTTACGTCCGGTTTTGAAAATGCTGCTCGGATTTGCTCTGTGCCGTAGGGCGGGGTGCCTTCACCCCGCCGCCACATATCCTATCTTTTCAGCGCGGCTTCGGGCTTCTTGTCGAAGTAATCGCGGATCAGGCGGATGGCCACCGGGCTGAGCAGCGCCACGGCGATCAGGTTGGGAATGGCCATCAGGCCGTTGAAGGTGTCGCAGATGTCCCACAGCAGGCCCAGATCGATGGTCGCGCCCACGATGGCGACGAGGGAGTAGATCAGCAGGAAGGGCTTGTTCGCCTTCGAGCCGAAGAGGAACTCCACGCAGCGCATGCCGTACAGGCCCCAGCCGAGGATGGTGGACAGGGCGAAGCTGCACATGGCGACTGCCGTCAGGATGGACACCCAGCCGCCGTAGGTGGCGGTGAAGCCGCTGATGGTCAGGGCTGCGCCGGCCGCCTGGCCGTAGTTGACGGTCACTCCGCTGCACAGGATGACCAGCGCAGTGAGGGTGCAGATCACGATGGTGTCGGCAAAGACCTCGAAGATGCCGAACAGGCCCTGCTTCACGGCATCGTCGGTGTCGGCGGAGGCGTGGGCGATGGACGCGGTACCCAGACCGGCCTCATTGGAGAAGATGCCGCGGGACACGCCCTTCTTCATGGCGGTGAACATGGAGCCGATCACGCCGCCGGTGATGGCCGCAGGGCTGAACGCGCCGCGGAAGATCATGCCGAACACGCCGGGCACGTTTTTGATGTTGATGGCGACCACGCCCAGGCCCAGCACCACATAGAGCAGCGCCATGAAGGGAACCAGGCGCTCGGTCACGCGGCCGATGCGCTTGATGCCGCCCAGCAGCACCAGGCCCACAAGGAAGGCGATCAGGACGCCGATGCCCAGGTTGATGGCCTTGATTCCGCCCTCGGGAGTCAGGCCGAAGCTGGAGAGCGCAGAGTTGATGGAGGTGATGATGGCGTTGACCTGGGTGGCGTTGCCGGTGCCGAACACCGTCAGCGCGCCCAACGCGGCGAACACGCAGCCCAGCCACATCCACTTCTTGCCCAGGCCGTTCTTGATGAAGTACATGGGGCCGCCGACCCAGTCGCCCTGGGCGTTGCGCTCGCGGTAGTGCACCGCCAGCGTGACCTCCACCAGCTTGGTGCACATGCCCAGCAGCGCGGAGATCCACATCCAGAACACTGCGCCGGGGCCGCCGATGGCGATTGCGCCCGCAACGCCCGCGATGTTGCCGGTGCCCACGGTGGCTGCCAGCGCGGTGCACACCGCCTGGAAGGGGGTGATGGAGCCCTTTGCCGCCTCGCCGCGCCTGAAGATGCGGCCAATGGTCTCGCGCATGGACGTGCCGAACTTGCGCAGCTGGATGCAGCGGGTGCGCAGCGTGAGGTACAGGCCCACGCCGATGATCAGGATCATGGCGGGCACGCCCCAGACGAAGTTGTTCACGGCCTTGTTGACGTTGGTGATGAAGTCCAGCATGGTCAATCCCTCCGGTTCTTGTGTTGTGCACCCCTTGGAGGGACAAAAAAAGCCCCGTCCTCATGATGCCTGCATAAGGACGGAAGCTGTGTTCCGCGGTACCACCTTACTTTGCCTGCACCTCGCGGCGCAGACCTTTTCGAGTCGATGACTCCCTCGCTTTATCGGGCGAACCCGGCGACGCTTAATCGGATATGCCTTTCGCGCGCTGCTCCGGGAGGGCCGCGCATGCCTGCCCCTCCGCCTCGCACCAACCGGCGGCTCTCTGATCGGGCGACGGTACGCGCTCGTTCCCATCGACGCAATGTAAAAATTATAGCGTATATGGATCGATTTGTCAAATGTTTTTGCTGATGGGGAAATTTTTAGCACGCAATGTGGAACCGTAGAATCCGGCTGCGGATTTGCCGTCATGCGCTTGCATATCGAAGCGCCTTGTGCTATGATAAATCCAAATGGGAAAGGAATCGAAGAATATGCATGCGACTGTGCCGGAGCGCGCTCCGGAGAAGATTGAGGTAACCGCCGCGCAGGCGAATGCCGCTGCGGAGCCTGATGTTGCGTGTCAGAGCGCCCCTGCGGAGCCTGACGCCGCTGTACCGGCGGAGCAAGCGGACGTTGCCGCAGCGCCCGATCCGGCGGATGAACCCGCATCGGAGGAAGTCCGGGCGGTGGACGAGCCGCCGCTGGCCTGGCACCGCTTCCTGACGAACTTCTGGCTGTGGCTGGCGGCGCTGTACCACGCCTTTCAGGCCGGATGGCTGCTCCTTGGCAGGCAATACTATACGGCGGAGATCCGGGAGAAGGTCTATGCGGGTCTGCCCAAGCTGCGCATGCTGGACTGGGCACTGGCGGCCGTGGCTGCGCTTGCCGCGCTGCTGTGCGTGCTGTCCGCCGTGAAGCTGCGGAAGCGGAGAAGCGCAGGGCCGAGGCTGCTGTGCTGGACGTATCTTCTGCTGCTGGCCGGACAGCTCGGCTTCGCGGCGGGACGCTGGTTGATCGTCGGGCTTACGCCGCTGTCCGTCTCCACGCTGGGGCCGATGGCGGTGTATCTTGCGCTGCTGCTGGTGAACGGCAGCTACTATCGCAGGCGACGCGGCTGCTTTTCGCCGCTGAATCAAATGGAGGGACATTGATTTATGAGATCGGATAATACGCTCTATGTGGTTGTGCCCTGCTACAAGGAGGAGGAGGTGCTCCCGGAGACATCGAAGCGCCTGAAGGCGAAGCTCACGGCGCTGATTGCCCAGGGCAGGATTTCGCCGCGTAGCCGCATCCTGTTCGTCAATGACGGCTCGAAGGATCGCACCTGGCCGATCATCGAGGAGCTGCACGCCCGGGATCGCATCTTCTCCGGCGTGAACCTGTCCCGCAACCGGGGGCACCAGAACGCGCTGCTGGCGGGACTGATGACCGCCGTGCAGTATGCGGACATGATGGTGTCCATGGATGCGGATTTGCAGGATGACGTTGACGCGATGGATCGGATGATCGACGCCTACCACGAGGGCTATGACGTGGTCTACGGCGTGCGCTCCTCCCGCAAGACCGACAGCTTCTTCAAGCGCTTCACGGCGGAGAGCTTCTACAAGCTGATGAAGGCCATGGGCGTGGACATCGTGTTCAACCATGCGGACTACCGCCTGATGAGCCGCCGTGCGGTGGAGGGTCTTTCGCAGTTCAAGGAGGTCAACCTGTTTCTGCGGGGCATCGTGCCGCAGATCGGCTACTCCTGGACGACGGTGGAGTACGAGCGCGCCAAGCGCTTCGCCGGGGAGAGCAAGTATCCGCTGAAGAAGATGCTGTCCTTCGCCTTTGACGGCATCACCTCCTTCAGCGTCAAGCCCCTGAGGTTGATCCTGTTCCTGGGCGCGGTGATCTTTGGGCTGAGCCTGATCATGCTGCTGTGGACGCTGATTCGGTGGATCGCCGGGGCCACGGTGAGCGGCTGGGCCTCGCTGATGTGCTCGATCTGGATGATCGGCGGCATCCAGCTGCTGGCGCTGGGCGTGATCGGCGAGTACATGGGCAAGGTTTACAGCGAGGCCAAGGCCCGCCCGCGCTTCATCATCGAGCGCGTGCTGAATGACAAGGACAACGACTGAAATATGGAAATGGAGTGAACGAACCATGGAACGCAAGAACGTGTGGAAGGAATACGATGCGCAGGCGCTGGATCGCCTGGAGGCCTTTGCCCGGGACTACCGCGCCTTTCTGGATAACGGCAAGACCGAGCGCGAGTGCACCGCGATCTGCTGCGCGGAGGCGGAGAAGCGCGGCTTTCTGAATCTGGACAAGTGCGTGGCGGAGAACCGGCAGCTCAAGCCGGGCGACAAGCTGTACTGCAACTGGATGGACAAGGTTTTCCTGCTGTTCGTCATCGGTGAAAAACCGATGGAGCAGGGCATGAACATCCTGGGCGCGCACATCGATTCCCCCCGCATCGACGTCAAGCAGAACCCCCTCTATGAGGACGCCGACTTGGCCTATCTGGACACCCACTACTACGGCGGCATCAAGAAGTACCAGTGGGTCGCGCAGCCGCTGGCGGTGCACGGCGTGATCGTGAAGAAGGACGGCAGCCGCGTGAACGTGGTCATCGGCGAGGACGCGGACGATCCGGTGTTCTGCATCTCCGATCTGCTGCCCCATCTGGCGCAGGATCAGATGAAGCGCGACGCGAGCAAGCTCATCGAGGGCGAGGAGCTGAACCTGATCGTGGGCGGTCGCCCGGTGGCCGACTGCGACAAGGACGCTGTGAAGCAGGGCGTGCTGAACATCCTTCAGGAGAAGTACGGCGTGGAGGAGGAGGATTTCCTCTCCGCGGAGCTGGAGATCGTGCCCGCAGGCAAGGCCCGCGACATGGGTCTGGACCGCAGCATGATTCTGGCCTACGGTCACGACGACCGGGTGTGCGCCTATCCGTCCATGCGCGCGGTGATGGATCTGGAGGGCATCCCCGAGCGCACTGCCTGCTGCGTGCTCACCGACAAGGAGGAGATCGGCAGCGTCGGCGCCACCGGCATGGATTCCATGTTCTTTGAAAACATCGTGGCTGAGGTCTATGCCCTCACTGCCACTTACAGCGAGCTGGGTCTGCGCCGCGCGCTGAAGAACAGCCGCATGCTCTCCAGCGACGTGTCCGCGGGCTTCGATCCCAACTTCGCAGCTGCCTTCGAGAAGAAGAACGCCGCCTATCTGGGCCGGGGCATCTGTTTCAACAAGTACACCGGCGCCCGGGGCAAGTCCTCCTCCAGCGACGCCAACGCCGAGTACGTGGCCGAGGTGCGCCGCATCATGGACGACGCGGGCGTGGCCTTCCAGACCGCCGAGCTGGGCCGCGTGGATCTGGGCGGCGGCGGAACCATCGCCTTCACCTGCGCCAAGTACGGCATGAACGTCATCGATGCGGGCGTGGCGGTGCTCTCCATGCACGCCCCCTACGAGGTCATCAGTAAGGCCGACCTGTACGAGGCCTACAAGGGCTATCTGGCCTTCCTTCAGGCGTAAACCGATTCAGAAAAGAGCCTCCCGTTTTGCAGACGGGAGGCTCAATGCGTTTTGGGGATCGCCAAAACGTTGAAAGCCCCGCCTGGGTTCGGCAGGGCTTATATGCGATGGCGGCAGGGGGAGCTGCCGCGCGTCGCAGAGGCAAGGAATTATGCCTCCGGGATATCATCGATGGCGAATTCGTCTTCCGGCACGGAATCCAGAGCTTCGTCCTCGAGAACCTCGCGAATGGAAAGGCTGATGCGCTTGGCTTCGGTGTTGACGTCCAGAACCTTCACGCGAACGATGTCGCCGACGTTCACAGCGTCCTCAACCTTGGCGATGCGGGTCAGCGCGCACTGGGAGATATGTACCAGGCCGTCCAGACCGGGCTCCAGCTCCACGAATGCGCCGAAGGTGGTAATGCGCACGACCTTGCCCTCAACGACGGAGCCGACCGGGTACTTCTCGCCGGCGACGGTCCACGGACGGGGCTGGGTCTGCTTGTAGCTCAGGGAAATGCGCTCCTTCTCGGGATCCACGTTCAGGATCTTCACGTCGATCTCCTGGCCGACGGAAACCACGTCGGAGGGGTGCTTCACGCGGCCCCAGGACAGATCGGTCACGTGCACCAGGCCGTCCACGCCGCCGATGTCGACGAACGCGCCGAAGTCCGCCAGGCGGCGAACGACGCCCTTGACGATGGAGCCAACCTCGAAGGTGTTCCACAGCTCCTTCTTGCGGGCCGCCTCTTCCACCTGCAGAACCTGCTTGCGGGAAGCAACGATGCGCTTCTTGGCCTTGTCGATCTCGATGATCTTCAGGGTCATGGTCTGGCCCACGAACTCGTCGATCTTCTCAACGTAGCGCAGGGAGAGCTGGGATGCGGGAATGAAGGTGCGAACGCCCATGACGTCCGCCAGCAGGCCGCCCTTGACGGCTTCCTTGCCGACGCCCTCAACGAATTCGCCGGCTTCCTGCTTCGCAACGATCTCTTCCCAAGCCTTGCGGTTGATGATGTTCTTCTGGGAGAGCAGCACGTTGCCCTCGCCGTCGTTCACCTTCACAACCTCGACTTCGATTTCGTCGCCGACCTTGACATCGGTAGAGGAAAGATCAGACTTCTTTACGAGACCGTCAGCCTTGTATCCAACGTTGACGCATACTTCGTCTTCGGTGATCTGAACCACGGTACCAGTGACGATCTGGCCGGGGCGGAGCTGAACAAGCGTTTTTTCAACGTCTTCCATGGACATTACGGCCTGTTCCTGGGTGTCATCAACGGATACTTTCTTCTCGATGTCGTTCATTCTTGCAACAACCTCCTTAATTATACAATCCGGTGTGGATGCACCGGCTGTAATCCCAATAACATCGGATGCGGAAATTTGGAATTGCTCCAGCTCCTGCGCGGTTTCGATGAACAGAGTGCGGGGGCATGCGGCCCTGGCGAGTCGGTACAGCTTTGCGCTGTTGGAGCTCTGCCTGCCGCCCACGACGATCATCACGTCCGCGCGCTGTGCGAGCTGCGTGACCTCGCTCTGGCGATCCTGCGTGGCGGGGCAGATCGTTGCCCGGATATCCGGGTGACGGATCCTGCGCCGGAGCAGTTCGCAGAGCTCGTCGAAGCGGCTGCGCACCATGGTGGTCTGGCAGACGATCAGCGCCCGCTCCATCTCGGGCAGCGCCTCTGCGTCCTCCGCGCACATCACGGTACTTCCGGGCGGGTCGGACCAGCCCAGAATGCCCACAACCTCGGGGTGCTCCCGCTCGCCCACGACGATCACGGGGATGCCCTCCTCCGAGGCCGCGCGCACCATCTCGTGAATGCGGGCCACGAAGGGGCAGGTGGCGTCCAGAATCTCGCAATTGAGCGCTTGAAGCGCCTCGATCTGACTGCGGCCAACGCCGTGGGAGCGAATCACCACGCGGGAACCCCGGGGGACGTTCTCCAGCGCGTCCACGCTGGTCACGCCGTCACGCGCGAGCTTTTCCACCATCTGCGGATTGTGGATGATCGGGCCGAGGGTAATCGCCGGTGCAGCTGCCGCAGCGGTATCCACCGCCCGTCTCACGCCGAAGCAGAAGCCCGCGTGCCTGGCAAGCAGGATCTCAGCGATTGGTCTCAGTCCCTTCCGTTCTCAGCCTTCAGATTCCTGGGGAATGCAGCGAACAATTAAAAATTCCGCTAACGTCCGTTATTCGACGGGGCCAGCGGAATTCCTGCAAGAATATTCTGGATTTACAGTGAATTTACGTTAACTTTTTGCGCAATCGCGCAGGGCCCAGATGGCCCTGGCGATGCGGTCGGTGGCGGCCACCAGCGTATCGTGGTCGCAGCGGCGACCGAAATCGGACAGATCCAGCGGCGCGCCGAAGTGGATGTCCACGCGATGGAACAGGCGGTAGGGGCCGTCGATGTAGGCGGGAATCACCGGAACGCCGCCGCGCAGCGCGATCATCGCTGCGCCGGGCAGCATGGGCGTGGGGGTGTTATCCTTGCTGCGGGTGCCCTGGGGGAAGATGCCCAGGCCGTAGCCATCCTTGAGCACCTTCATGGACGTGCGGATGGCAGTGAGATCGGCGTTGCCCCGATCCACCGGGATGCCGCCCAGACCCACCACGAAGGGGCGCAGCAGCTTGTGCTCGAACAGCTCCTTCTTGGCCATGAAGTACATGCGGCGCTTTCGCGGGATGCGGGAGGATACGAACAGCGGATCCAGCGCGGAGCAGTGGTTGATGCAGAGCACGAAGCCGCCCTCCGCGGGCAGGTTCTCTAGGCCTGTCACCCTGCGGGGGTAGAGCAGGTCGAACACCGGGCGCAGCGCCACCCAGCAGAAGCTGTAGAATTTCTTGCCCATGCTTTTGTCACTCCCCGATGGCTGCGCGCGCCAGGCGAACCAGCTCGTCCACCGACTGCTTCAGCGTCAGATTTGAGGTATCCAGCAGCTGCGCGTCCTCGGCCCGCTTAAGCGGGGAGGCGGCGCGGTGCATGTCGTTGTAATCCCGCTCCACAAGATCGTCCAGCACGCAGTGGTAAGCGGGGATTTCACCCTTGCCGCGCAGCTCGGCGTAGCGGCGCAGCGCGCGCACCTCCGCCGTGGCGGTGAGGTAGACCTTCAGCGTGGCGTTGGGCAGCACCTTGGTGCCGATGTCGCGACCGTCCATGACGATGGAGATGCCCCGGGCGGTCTCCTGCTGGAGCCGCACAAGGTAGGCGCGCACCTCGGGCACTGCGCCCACGGCGGACGCGGCCATGGAGGCTTCCGGCTTGCGGATGGCCTCGGTCACGTCCTCGCCCTCCAGCAGCATGTGCTGTACGCCGTTTATAAACTTCACCTGCACGTTCAGGCCGTCCACGCGGCGGGCGATTTCGTCCCTGTCCTCCAGCAGATTCTCCCGGAGGAAGTACAGACCCACGGTGCGGTACATTGCGCCGGTGTCCAGATACATGGCGCCGAGCGCCTCGGCGGCGGCGCGAGCGACGGTGGATTTGCCCGCGCCTGCGGGGCCGTCGATGGCGATGGAAAAGTTCTTCTGCATAGCTTACCCCCGGATCAGGCGATGTTGCCGCTGGCCAGCTCCGCGATGGCGTGGGCGAAGATGCGGGTGGCCCGCATCATGCTGTCGATGTCGATGTACTCGTCGGCGATGTGGCAGCAGTCCTCCTGGCCCGGGAACACCACGCCGAAGGCCACGGTGTTGGGCATCATGCGGGAGTAGGTGCCGCCGCCGATGGCCAGGGGCTTCGCGTTGTCGCCGGTCAGCTCGTTGTACACCTGCATCAGGCCGCGCACGATCTTGTGGTCGGCGGGGACGTGGTGCGGGGTGTGGCTGCCGAGCATGCGCACATGCACGCCGTACTTCGACACCGTGCGGGTGATGTTGCCCAGAATCTCCACCTCATTGGTGCACAGCGGGTAGCGGATGTCCAGCGTGGCGCTAAAGTCCGTGCCGTCCCAGCGCAGAATGCCCAGGTTGCAGCTCAGGTTGTGGGAGATTTCGTCCTCGCGCTTGATGTTCAGGGATGCGCCGTCCGGCTCCATGCCGATGCACTCGGTCATCATATTGAGCGCCGGCTGCACGCCCGCGCCCGCGCCGATGGCCTTCAGCGCGATCAGCAAGACGCTGGCCGCGTTCACGCCCAGCTCCGGCAGCGAACCGTGGGACAGCACGCCCTCGGCGCTGATCTCCGCGCGACCGTCGCCCAGATTCTTGACGGACAGCTTCTGACCCACCGCCGCCGCGTGTTCCGCAATCTTCTTCTCGATCTCGGCGCAGGGAACCTTCTCCGTGCCGACGATGGCGTAGGCATGGGCGGGAACCACGTTGGGACGCTCGCCCGCGTAGAGCTTGTACACGGGAATCTCGGCCTCCGCCTCGCCTTCTCCGCGATAGGAAAGCTCCACGTTCACGCCGCCCTTCTCGATGTTGATCACCGGGAACTCCGCGTCCGGGGAGAAGCCATAGTCGGGCATCTTCAGCTTGGAGGCGTAGTAGCGCATGTCGCTCATGCCCACCTCCTCGTCGCAGCCCAGGATCAGCCGCACGCCGTCCTTCAGCGGCACGCCCGCGTCGCGCACCGCGCGCATGGCGTACAGCGCGCACAGCGCCGGGCCCTTGTCGTCGATGGTGCCGCGGCCGAAGATCTTGCCGTCGGCGATCTCGCCGCCGAAGGGATCGTGGGTCCAGCCCTCGCCTGCGGGTACCACGTCCAGGTGGGCCAGCATGCCCAGGGTCTGTTCGCCGCTGCCCATGGAGATGTCGCCGGCGTAGTAGTCGATGTTGCGGGTCTCAAAGCCGTAGTCGCGTGCGGTCTCCAGCGCCGTGTCCAGCATCCGGGCCACCACGGGGCCGAAGGGCTTGTCGCCGTCGCGGCCTGCGGACACCGAGGGAATGGAGACCCACTTCTGAATGTCGCGGATCAGCTCGTCCTTCAGCTCCATCACCCGCGCGTCAATCTTTGCATAATCGATGAACATTGGTCATAACCTCCAGTTGTTCCAGTCATTGTCTCTATTATCCCCTTTTTGGAGGGATTTGTCAATCTCGGGCGGCAGAGATTTCCGCTTGCGACAAGGCAACCTTCAGGCTTTTCCGGAGGCGTTCTTGACGGCGGGCGGAAGCATCCACTATAATATTCCAAAAAACGAAAATCCGATTGGAGGAACGAATGATGCAGAAAACGCCCACTGCGAAATCCTGCGCGATTTCCTACGCAAGCCGTGGGGTGCAGGTGCCCGCCACGCTGGTGATTCCCGACGGCATGGAGGAGATGCCGCTGGCGGTGCTGTGCCACGGCCACGGCGGCAGCCGCGAGGAGAACGTGGGCTTTGCGGCGGTGGCGGCTGCGCTGGCTGCGCGGGGAATCGCGTCCATACGCATGGACTTCCCGGGCTGCGGCGAGAGCAGCGAGAGCTTCCGGCTGAACACCCTGAGCAACATGAAGGAGGACGTGCGCAACGCCATCGAATGCGCGAAGGCCAGGTTGCGTGTGCGCAAACTTGGCCTGTTCGGTTACAGCATGGGCGGGCGCATCGTGCTGGAATTGCTGGCGGGCGGTATGCCTGCGGATGCGATCGTGCTGCTGGCCCCCGCTGCGGACACTGTCGATCTGAAGAACCTGTTCGGCGGCGCGCAGGCCTACGAGGCGATGGCGGCACAGGCCGGGGCGGAGGGCTATGTGACCTTCACCACCGTCTTTGGGCAGGTGCAGGAGCTGAGTAGGGAGTGGTTTGCGGATCTGGGCAGGGTGCAGGATCCGGCGGCGGAGGCCGCTGCGGCGTGGAACGGCCCGGCGCTGGTGATCTGGGGACAGGACGACGAGAGCGTGCACCCCTTCGTGCCGGCGCATGTCGCGGCTTGTCTGCATGCGCAGACCCTGGACGCCACCGGCGAGGGCCACGGCTACGGCTTCTACAGCGAGGACGACACGGTGCGCAATCTGGTCGCCAGCTCGGCTGCGGACTTCTTTGCGGCGAACCTGAAGTAAGCGCAGGGAAATGAGAACCGCCCGCATGAGGAGCATTCTTCATGCGGGCGGTTTTGTATGTATGGGATGATTCGGCTTGACAGCGCGACGCGGGGCGTGGTATAATGACGACAGGAAGGGATGACGCTTTTGGTAGGGCTTTTCCCCTCCGATATGGGTTGAGCCGCCTGTCCTTTAGCGCGGGATGGCGGCTTTGCTTTTACTTTTTCTTGTTATTTGAGCTGCGTCCAAGCTGGATCGCATTCAACACAAGAGAGGCAATCATTATGACGAGATAGAGCATCTCAAAGTCAGTCATGATCTCACCTCCTCTGCTTTTGTTGAGCATCAGAGGTGAAAAGCCAAGCGCCATCTTTTCCTTCCTGCCGGGAAGCCTTGCGGCTCCATGAGGAGTATAGCATGGGTGGGGCGAGATTGTCAAATTTGGAAATGACAAAGGGGACGGTTCTGTGTGACAACAGAAACTGTCCCCTTTGCTTGTGCACGATTATTCTCCGGAATCAGATTCTTGCCCATCCCCAGCGTGGAGCATGGCGTAGACGTTCTCCGCAACCGGGCGAGTCATGCCGGGCACGGCGCAGATTTCGTCGAGGCTGGCGTTCTTGAGGGCTTCCACCGTCTGGAAGTGCTTGAGAATCGCCTTCTTGCGCTTCTCGCCCACGCCCGGAACCCCGTCCAGGCGGGAGGACACGCTGGCCTTGCTTCTCAGCTTGCGGTGGTGGGTGATGGCGAAGCGGTGGGCCTCGTCGCGCAGGCGCTGGATCAGGTGCAGCGCGTTGGAGTGGCGGTCCAGCAGGATGCTCTCGTCGCAGTCCGGCAGCACGATCTCCTCGATGCGCTTGGCCAGGCCGAACATGGGAATGTCCAGCCCCAGCGCGTGCATCGCGTCCTGGGCGGCGTTGAGCTGGCCCCGACCGCCGTCGATCAGAATCAGATCGGGCAGGTCGGAGAACTTGCCCTCCCGGGGGTCCTCGCCAGCCTCGCCGCGCTCCTGCCTCTCCTTCAGACCGTGGGTCAGGCGGCGGGTGATCACCTCGTGCATGGAGGCGAAGTCGTTTGCGCCCTGCACGGTCTTGATGCGGTAGATGCGGTACTGGTCGTGGCGGGCCACGCCGTCGATCATCACCACCTGGCTGCCCACCGAGAGCACGCCCTGGGTGTTGGAGATGTCGTAGCCCTCAATGCGCCGGGGCGGATGCATCATCCCCAGCACCTCGCCCAGCTCCTCGCACGCGCCCACGGTGCGCTCCCGGCTGCTCGCCGCGCGCTTGTCCAGCTTCTCGGCCAGATCCCGGGCGTTCTTCAGCGCCATGCGGATGAGCTTCATCTTATCGCCCCGCATCGGCGCGAACAGGTAGGTGCGCCTGCCGTGCAGCTCGGTCAGCAGCTCCTCGATCACGCCCTTCTCCGGGGGATCAGCGGAGAGGATCAGCTCCGTGGGCGGCAGGTTCTCCGGCGTGTAGTACTGCAATATGAACTGGGTGATGATCTCGCCCGGCTCCTCGTCGCCCGCGCCCTCCAGGGTGAAGTTCTCCGAGCCGATCAGCCGCCCCGAGCGGATGTAGAGCATCTCCACCAGCGCGTCCGCGTCGCGCTTGAGCACCGCGATCACGTCCCGGTCATCCTGGGCGGTGGAGATGGCCTTCTGTTTCTGCATCACGCTCTCCACCGCACGGATGCGGTCGCGGTAGAGTGCGGCGCGCTCGTAGTTCATCTGGGCGGAGGCCTCGCGCATGCGTGCGGTCAGCTCGTCGATCACCGGGGCGTACTTTCCGTTCAGGAAGTCGATCACCGGCCTGAGCTGCGCCGCATAATCTTCTCGACTGACCAGCCCCGCGCAGGGGGCCAGGCACTGGCCGATCTGGTGGTACATGCAGGGCCTGCGCGGCTTGTCCGGGTTGATGGCGGTGGTGCAGTTGCGGATGGGAAAGACTGTGCGCACCACGTCCAGCACCTCGCGCACCACCGTCGCGCCCTGGTAGGGGCCGAAGTACTTTGCGCCGTCCTTCGCCTGCTTGCGCACCAGCTCCGGCTTGGGGAAGTCCTCGCGCAGGTCGATGCGGATGTAGGGGTAGTGCTTGTCGTCCTTGAGCAGGATGTTGTAGTGGGGGCGGTGCATCTTGATCAGGTTGCACTCCAGCGCGAAGGCCTCCATCTCGCCGTCCACCAGCATGATGTCGAAGTCGTCCACCTTCTCCACCATGGCGCGCACCTTGGGGGTGTGGCTGCGGGAGGCGTGGAAGTACTGGGACACCCGGTTCTTCAGGTTCTTGGCCTTGCCCACGTAGATGATCCTGCCGCCGGACTTCATCAGATAGCAGCCCGGCGAATCCGGCAGGTTGTGAATCTTCCATTCAAGCTCGGCGTTCATATCTTACAGGCACACTTTCTTTTTCAGGATCCATGCGCTGAGGCCGGTGAACAGGGCGGTGAAGCCCAGGTTGACCAGCAGCGTGGGGATCGCGGCGGTCAGGGCGATTTGCAGATCGGTGAAGTTCTGCACGGCGGCCTCCGGCGAGACCAGCGTGGAGACCTTGCCCACCAGAATCAGCAGCACCAGGAACAGCGCCGAGGACAGAAACCATGCGCCCTTGCTCCGTGCGGCGATGGCGGCGGAGAGGGTCGCGGCAAGATAGCCCATGGACACCACCGAGATCACGCTGATGAGCGTGGAAACCACGGCGTAGAGGCTGAAGAAGCCCAGGGAGGCAAGGTCGATCTCCATGTTTTGGGCGACGTACTTCAGCATGGGAATGAGGCCCCGCACGTCGAACACCTCGTCCATGAAGATCATGGCGGAGCCCATGCAGGCGAGCACGCACACCGCCAGCATGACGATGGCGAAGCATAGCGTGAACAGCAGCTTGGCAAGCACGATGGACAGCGTGGCGCGCGGTACCATCAGCATCAGGTAGCCCGATCGGGTGCTCAGCTCGCTGGAATAGGCGTTTACGCCCCGAATGAGCACGTACACGTAGGCGGCAAAGCAGTAGAACATCAGGCCGAACAGGGAGACGCCCATCAGGCCCTCCTGCTTGAGCAGCGACCCCAGCGGTGCGGCCAGGTACAGCAGCAGCGCCGCGGCCAGCATCACGATGAGGCTCGTGCGGCTGCGGCG
>SFNY01000029.1 GCA_004554085.1 Clostridiales bacterium
CGCATCTGCGGCATCGGCATCGTGGAGTTTTCCATCGGCATGGGGCCGAAGCTGTTCGGCTTTCAGCGCAAGGGCATCCAGTATTCCATCCGGGCCATTCCCATCGGCGGCTACTGCGCCTTCGTGGGCGAGGACGAGAACAACGACGATCCCCGGGCCATGAACAACCAGCCAGTTTGGAAGCGCTTTCTCACCGTGGCGGCCGGCCCGGCGATGAACTTCGTGCTGGGCTACCTGTTCTGCGCCATCCTGCTGAGCAACTTCATCCTCGCGGAATACCTGCCCCGCATCTCCTACATCTACGAGGACACCGCCGCCGCGACCTGCGGCATCGAGCTGGGCGACGTGATCACCCAGATCAACGGCACGCCCATCAGCTTCGATGAGGACGGCGTGGCGGCTGTCAGGGAGACCCTCAGCGCCGCCGACCCCAAGGAGGAGGTTCTCCTCACCATCAATCGCGGCGGCGAGACCGTGGAGCTCAGCGTGCAGCGCACGCTGGTGACGGACGAGGAGAGCGGCGCGTCCGCCTACATGCTGGGCGTCGCCTTCGGCGGACGCACCTACACCTGCCTGGAGGCGCTGAAGAGCTCCTGCAAGTACATGGTGGACTTCACCGCCACGATGCTGAAATCCCTGAAGGATCTGATCTTCCGGGGCGCCGGCGTGGGCGATGTGATGGGCCCGGTGGGCATCATCTCCTTCGTCAGCGACCAGGTGTACGACCAGAAGCTCTACGCGCTGGTCTACTGGATCTTCGTGCTCTCGCTGAACATCGGCATCATGAACCTGCTGCCCCTTCCGGCGCTGGACGGCGGGCGGCTGGTGTTCCTCATCGTCGAGGCCATCCGCCGCAAGCCCATCCCCCCAGAGAAGGAGGGCATGGTGCATGCCATCGGCCTGGGGCTGCTGTTTCTGCTGATTATCGCCATCACCTTCAAGGACGTTGCCCGCCTGTTCACCGGCGGCTGAGGAGTACAACATGCAAACGCGACAGGTATTCGCAGGGAACGTCGCCATTGGCGGCGGCGCGCCCGTTTCCGTTCAGACCATGACCAACACCGACACCCGCGACGTAAACGCCACGCTTGCCCAGATCCGCCGCATGGCGGACGCCGGCGCGGCCATCGTGCGCGTGTCCGTCTACGACGAGGCCTGCGCCGAGGCCGTGCGCGCGCTGGTGGATGGTTCCCCGGTGCCGCTGGTGGCGGACATCCACTTCGACCACAAGCTCGCCATCCGCGCCATCGAAAACGGCATCGCCAAGGTGCGCATCAACCCCGGTAACATCGGCGGCGAGGCCAACGTGCGCGCGCTGGCGGACTGCCTAAAGCAGCACCGCATCCCGGTGCGCATCGGCGTGAACTCCGGCTCCATCGAGAAGGAAATCCTCGCCAAGTACGGCGGCGTGACTCCCCAGGGCATGGTGGAGAGCGGCCTGAATCACGCCCGCATGCTGGAGCGCGCGGGCTACGACGACATCGTGCTCTCCTTCAAGGCCACCAACGTGCGCACCATGATCGAGGCCTGCCGCCTCGCGCACCAGCAGACCGACTATCCCCAGCACATCGGCGTGACCGAATCTGGCACGGCGGACGTGGGCGTGGTGAAATCCGCCGTGGGCATCGGCACGCTGCTGATGGAGGGCATCGGCGACACCATCCGCGTGTCCATCTCCGGCGATCCGGTGCAGGAGGTTCCCGCGGGGCTCAGCATCCTGCGCGCCTGCGGCCTGCGCAGCGACTTCGTGGAGATCATCTCCTGCCCCACCTGCGGCCGCACCTGCATCGACGTGGAGGGCATCGCAAATGCCGTGCGCAGCGCCACGCTGGACATACGAAAGCACATCCGCGTGGCTGTGATGGGCTGCATCGTCAACGGCCCCGGCGAGGCGAAGGAGGCCGATCTGGGCATCGCGGGCGGCAGGGACGGCGGCGCGCTGATCGTCAGGGGCCAGCCCCCGAGGGCCGTGCGCGGCGACCTTGCGGAGATCCTGATTCAGGAGGTGCGCCGCTACGCTGCGGAGCATTAAAATCAAGCACAAAAGCGCGGAGGAATATCATGTCAGAACTCTGGAGAGAGCTGATTGAGAGGGACAGCCCCGATCTCGCGGGCGGTCTCTCTTTGTCGCGCGTATCCATATCCAAAAAGACCGGTCAGATGACGGTGCAGCTCTGCTCGGAGCGCGTCCTCACCCGTTCGGAGTACAAGCGTCTGCAAAACTCCCTCGCGGCCGCCTTCCCCAGCGTGCGCCTGACGCTGGATCTGCGCTATCCGGCGCTCAAGGAGGCCGTGCGCGCGGACGTGGGCCAGGCAACCCATCTTTTGAAAGATCTGCTGTCCCACGACTGTCCCGGCGCAGTGCACTTTCTGGACAGCCGCACCGCATGGCAGCTGGAGGGCGACGTGCTCACCGTAAACGTGGCCAGCAGCGAAGGTGCGGAGTACCTGCGCATGCAGGGCGTGGATCGCATGCTTCAGGAGCTGTTCAAGCGACTCTTCGATCTTCCGGTGAAGGTGCAACTCAAGCGCACCGGCGACGACGAGCGCCGCATCCAAGAGATCAACGCCGCCCGGGCCAAGGAGGCCGAGATGCTGGCCATGGACACCGCGAAGAACCTGGAGGGCGACCGAAAGAAATCTGCACCGCCGCCCTCGGATGCGCTCTACGGCAAGGTGATTCACGATCCCGTCATCGAAATGCGGGAGATCACCGAGGACGTGGGGCGTCTGGTGGTGCGCGGCGAGGTCTCTGCCTTCGAGATGCGCGAGACGAAGAACGGCCAGACGAAGATCATCACCTTCTCCCTCTCGGACAACACCTCCTCGGTCAACTGCAAGCTGTTTCTGGGCAGCAAGCGCGGCGGCGACGACAGCGCCAAGTCCATTCAGGCCCAGGCCGACGCCCTGTGCGCAGGTCTGAAGGACGGCAACTGGGTCACGGTGCGCGGCAGCTACCGCTACGACGAGTTCAAGCACGAGATGGTGCTCATGGCCTCCGACATTCAGCCTGCGGAAAAGCCGGTGCGCAAGGACACTGCGACTGAGAAGCGCGTGGAGCTGCACCTGCACACCTCCTTCTCCACCATGGACGCCTGCGCGTCGCCCAGCGACCTCATCAAGCAGGCCGCGAAGTGGGGCCACAAGGCCATCGCCATCACCGACCACGGCGTGGTGCAGGCCTTCCCGGAGGCCTTCGGCGCGGCCAAGAAGAACGGCATCAAGCTGATTCCCGGCTGCGAGGGCTACCTGATCGAGGACGCCGCCGGCATCGTGGAGGGCGACGGAAGCCGCCCCTTGGACGGCGCGACCTACGTGGTGCTGGACGTGGAGACTACGGGTCTCAACACCCACGCGGATCAGATCATCGAGATCGGCGCGGTGCGCATCGAGAACGGCATGGAGGTTGCGGAGTTCTCCGAGCTGATCGACCCCGGCTGCCCGGTGCCCGAGCGTGTGACCGAGATCACCGGCATCTCCACGGCCATGCTGCGGGGCAAGCCGTCTCTGATGGACGTGATGCCCGCCTTCGCGAAGTTCTGCGAGGGCGCGGTGCTGGTCGCCCACAACGCATCCTTCGACATCGCCTTCTTCCGCCGGGCCTTCCGGGAGGCGAAGCTGCCCTTCGACCATCCGGTGCTGGACACCCTGGCGCTGGTGCGCAACCAGTACCCCCAGTTCAAGAACCACAAGTTGGGCAACGTGTGCAAGCAGCTGGGCGTGTCCCTGGCGAACGCCCACCGCGCGGTGCACGACGCACGGGCCACGAGCCTGGTGCTTATGAAGGTGCTTCACGAGGTGCGCGCCCAGAAGGGCGTGAGCACCCTCGGCGAGCTGAACGCCTGCTACCAAACCGACGCGGGAAAGCAGGCCTACCACATCATTCTGCTGGCCTACACCCAGAAGGGCATGGAGAACCTGTACCGCCTGGTGAGCGAGGGCCATCTCAACTACTTCCACCGCACGCCGCGCATCCCCCGCAGCCTGATTGCAAAGTACCGCGAGGGCCTGATCGTGGGCAGCGCCTGCGAGGCGGGCGAGCTGTTCCGCGCGGTATTGGACGGCCGCGACGAGCGCACACTGAAGAAGATCGCCTCCTTCTACGACTATCTGGAGATTCAGCCCATCGGCAACAACGAGTTTCTCAAGCGCGAGGGCACCGTCTCCACCGACGAGGAGCTGCGGGAGCTGAACCGGAAGATCGTCCGCCTGGGCGATCAACTGGGCAAGCCCGTGTGCGCCACCGGCGACGTGCACTTCATGAACCCCACCGACGGCATCTTCCGCGCAATCCTGATGGCCTCCAAGGGCTTCGAGGACGCGGACAACCAGCCGCCGCTGTACTTCCGCACCACAGACGACATGCTGGAGGAGTTTGCCTATCTGGGTGCAGAGAAGGCGCGCGAGGTGGTCGTGACCAACCCCAACGCCATCGCCGACCGGGTGGAGGAGCTGCACGTGTTCCTCCCCCACCCCGAGGGCAAGGAGACCTTCCAGCCCTACTGGCCGGAGGCGGAGCACGAGCTGCGCCAGATCACCGTGGACAAGGCCATCTCCATCTACGGCGACCCGCTGCCGGAGATCGTGCAGAAGCGCATCGACAAGGAGCTGGGCGCCATCATCGGCTACGGCTTCTCCACGCTGTACATGATCGCCGTCAAGCTGGTGGCCAAGTCGCTGTCAGACGGCTACATCGTCGGCAGCCGAGGCTCCGTCGGCTCCTCCTTCGTTGCCTTTCTCTCGGGCATCACGGAGGTCAACTCCCTCTCGGCCCACTACATCTGCCCGAAGTGCAAGCACTACGAGTTCGACGTGCCCGCAGGTTACGCCTGCGGCATCGACCTGCCGCCCAAGGCCTGCCCGGTGTGCGGCACGGAGATGGGCCGCGACGGCTTCAACATCCCCTTCGAGGTCTTTCTGGGCTTCAAGGGCAACAAGGTTCCCGACATCGATCTGAACTTCTCCGGCGAATACCAGCCGGTGGCCCACAACTACATCAAGGAGCTCTTCGGCGCGGAGTTCTGCTTCCGCGCGGGCACCATCGGCACCATCGCCGAAAAGACCGCCTACGGCTACGTGCTCAAGTACGCCGAGGAGCGGGGTCTGAGCCTGAGCAACGCGGAGAAGCTGCGCCTGGCCAGCGGCATCACCGGAGTCAAGCGCACCACCGGCCAGCACCCCGCCGGCATGGTGGTGCTGCCCAAGGAGTACTCCATCTTCCAGTTCACGCCGATCCAGCACCCCGCGGACGACATGACCTCGGACACCATCACCACCCACTTCGACTTCAGCTCCATGCACGACGTGCTGGTCAAGCTGGACGTTCTGGGCCACGATGACCCTACCATGCTCCGCAAGCTGCAGGACCTCACCGGCATCGCGCCCCAGAAGGTGCCGCTGCACGACCCCGAGGTGTTCGGCAAGATCATCTCGCTGTTCTCCGGCACCGAGGCCCTGGGCGTCACCGCCGAGGAGCTGGGCGTGTCCAAGACCGGCACGCTGGGCGTGCCCGAGTTCGGCACGAAGTTCGTGCGCGGCATGCTGGAGGACACCAAGCCCACCTCCATGGAGGAGCTGATCCGCATCTCCGGCCTGTCCCACGGCACCGACGTGTGGCTGGGCAACGCCTCCGACCTGGTGAAGGCGGGCGTTCCGCTGAAGGAGTGCATCTGCACCCGCGACGACATCATGAACGCGCTGATCGCCCTGGGCGTGGACAGCGAGATCGCCTTCAAGACCATGGAGAACGTGCGCAAGGGCAAGGGCCTGCGCCCCGAGATGGAGGAGGCCATTCAGGCCGTGGATGCGCCCCCGTGGTACATCGACAGCTGCAAGAAGATCAAGTACATGTTCCCCCGCGCCCACGCGGTGGCCTACGTCACCATGGCGCTGCGCATCGCCTACTTCAAGATCTACTACCCCGCGGCCTACTACTGCTGCTACCTGCACCGCAACGCCGAGAGCTTCAACGCTTCCTACATGTGCACCCAGAGCGTGGACGAGCTGCGCGAGGCCTACGAGGGCATCAAGGCCCTGGACAAGGCCGAGCTCACCGCCACCAAGGAGGACGAGGCCACGCTGCTGGAGATTCTGATCGAGATGAACCTGCGCGGCGTGCACATCCGCCCGCTGGACATCTACAAGTCCGTCGAGGCCCGCAAGGCAGGCCCCTTCATCTCCCAGGACGACATGGTACGCCGCAAGGTGTCCAAGAGCGTGGTGGAGACGCTGAAGCAGGCCGGCTGCCTGAACGATCTGCCCGAGACCAGCCAGGTCTCCCTGTTTGAATTCGGAGGTTGATTGTATGATGAAACGCCTGTTCTCCCTGCTGCTGCTCCTCTGCCTCGCCATCGGCGGCGCGATCGCCGAAGTCTGGGTGGAGGGCGACATCGCCATCACCGACGAGCTTCTGGTGGAGTATGGTCAGTGGTACAGCAATACCGACGAGGTCGCCCTCTACCTCCACGCCTTCGAGGAGCTGCCCGAGAACTACCTCACCAAATCCGAGGCCCGATCCCTGGGCTGGGACAGCGCCGCCGGGAACCTGTGGGCGGTTGCACCGGGCATGAGCATCGGCGGCGACCGCTTTGGCAACCGCGAGGGCCTGCTGCCCGACGCGCGCGACCGCCAGTGGTACGAGTGCGACGTAAACTACGCGGGCGGCTACCGGGGCGCGGAGCGCCTGCTGTTCTCCAACGACGGCCTGATCTACTACTCCGGCGACCACTACGGAAGCTGCGAGCTGCTTTACGACGGTTGGTACTGGTCGGACGGCTGGTACCTCTGGGATTGAGGAGGCAAGCATGAACGCATACCTCATTGATGGCGCGAACATGCGCGATCGCGCCGCCGCCCACGCGGAGCTGGCCCGCGCAATGAAGCTTCCACCCCACTACGGTGCGAACCTGGATGCACTCTGGGACGAAATTAGCTGCATGCGCGCGGATGTGACCCTCGTCCACCCCGCCGTCCTGCTGAACAGCCTCGGGATCTACGGCTGCAAACTGCTTCAGACCCTCTACGAGGCCGCTGAAGAGAACTCCGATTTCCACTTCCATACGCAGGATTGAACCAAGATATGCACAGACCGTAGTCTGCAATTGCAGACTACGGTCTGTTTTTTGTCATAATTCAGTCGGTTTTTCTTCAAACTTCGGTCGGTTTTATAGAATCGCCGCCATCACTGCGAACAGAATGATGCTCAGCAGCGTCAGCACGGACAGCGCCGAGGAGATGTTCGCGCGCTCATCGCCCGCGTCGGCGAACACCGGCAGCACGTAGG
This sequence comes from Clostridiales bacterium, assembly GCA_004554085.1. Classification (GTDB taxonomy): domain Bacteria; phylum Bacillota; class Clostridia; order Christensenellales; family Aristaeellaceae; genus SFTH01. The sequence continues at coordinate 7,283 of SFNY01000029.1, forward strand.
GCGGCGGCAGGATGAACATCAACACCAGCGCGCCGGTGTGCATCGCTCCGCCCAGCAACAGGCGGTTCACCAGCAGCGCCGCGCCCAGCATCAGCGCCATGATGACCACGCGCAGACCTACGATGGCCGCGGTGCTGCGCCAGCGGATCTCGCCGGGAACCAGATCGTAGCCGATGGAGAGCAGGATCAGTGCGCTGGTGGGCGCGGCGATGAAGCCCGCGATGGAATCCAGAATTCCGCTGACGCCCGAGGGCTTCAGCGCATCGTACAGCCCGGATGCGCCGAAGATCAGGCCGATGATGATCGCCCACAGCACCGGGGAAACCAGCGCGTCCCGAAGTGCGCTCTTCAGGCCACCCCTGCCGCACAGCAGAATTTTGTACAGCGTGAACACGAACAGCACCTGGCCCAGATCGATGATGGCGAAGCTGGAGTTGGATTCGCCCTTGAACAGCAGCGCAAACAGGCCGTAGCCCAGCATGCCCGCCTCGAAGCCGGTCATCAGAAAGGGCGTGCGCTCGCCCTGCACCTTCAGCAGCTTCGATGCGACGAAGCCCAGCGCCAACGCCACGCAGCACAGCAGGAAAATCGTCACTGGGATGGCAACGCTGTCCTTGGAATACTCCGCCGTGGCGAAGGCGGAAAAGAGCACCGCAGGCAGGGCGATGTTGACTGCGACGGACTTCATCTGCGCCACACCGTCGCGGGTCAGGATGTGCTTCGTGCGGCAGAGCATGCCGATGCCCAGGGTGATGAACACCGGCAGCGCGGTTTCCAGCACGCGAATGAGTGTCTCCATGAATAAACCTCCAATTCAGGTCTTCGTCCGTCGCCGCCGGAGCAGCGCCGGAACGGGCTTGTTTCTTTCGCACAGAAATCCAGTGCGAGAAGGGGCGCAGCACAGCTGCTATCTCATAAAAAAGGCGTCGCAAAGCTGCGACGCCTCGGTTTTGAGAATCAATCCTCGTCTTCCTCTTCCTGCTTGCAGGTCTCGATGATCTTCTTCGCATCCGTTGCGGGGACTTCCTCGTAACGCTCGAACTGCATGGTGAAGGAGCCGCGCGCCTGGGTCATGGAGCGCAGGTCGGTGGCGTACTTGAACATCTCGGACAGCGGGGCCTCGGCGGTGACGCGCTGGAGCTCGCCCACCTTGTCCATGCCCATGATGCGGCCGCGACGCTTGTTCATGTCGCCGATGACGTCGCCCATGTACTGATCCGGCACGTCCACTTCCACATGGTAGATGGGCTCGAGCAGGATCGGGTTCGCGCCGGTCAGCTGCTTGAAGGCCAGACGGGCAGCAGTCTTGAACGCCATTTCGGAGGAGTCGACCGGATGGTAGGAACCATCGTACAGCTCTGCGGTCAGGCCAACCACCGGGAAGCCCGCCAGCACGCCGTGCTTGATGTTGTCGCGGAGGCCCTTCTCAACCGCGGGGATGAAGTTGCGCGGTACGGTGCCGCCGACGACGGAATCAACAAAGTGGAATTCGGTATCGTTCGGGTCGTCGTTGGGACGGAACTTGATCTTGACGTCGCCGAACTGGCCGTGGCCGCCGGACTGCTTCTTGTGGCGTCCCTGAACGTCGATGGGCTTGCGGATGGACTCGCGGTACGGGATCTTGGGATCCTGCAGCACGCACTCCGCACCGAACTTGCTGGCCAGCTTCTTGGCCACGACCTCGATGTGCATCTCGCCCAGACCGGACAGCACGGACTCGGTGGTCTCCACGTTCTTGGTCACGGTGATGGTGGGATCCTCCTCCATCAGGCGGGCCAGACCGGAGAAGATCTTGTCTTCCTCGCCGGCCTTCTTGGCGTAGACGGCCTTGGAGATGCAGGGGGCCGGGAACTCGATCTCGGGATACTTCACGGGGTTGTTGCCGTCGCAGAGGGTGTTGCCGGTGGCGACGGACTGGAGCTTCGCCAGGGCGCAGATGTCGCCGGCGCAGACCTTCTGGGTGGGATTCTGCTTCTTGCCCTTCAGGGTGTAGATGGTGCCGGGCTTCTCAGACTTCTCGGCGTTGACGTTGTAGAGCATCATGTCGCCAGTCAGGCTACCGGACACGACCTTCATCAGGCTCAGCTTGCCCACGAAGGGGTCGGCCATGGTCTTGAAGACCTGGGCGGAGAAGGGCGCGCTGTCCTCGCAGACGCGCTCGACCTCATCGCCGGTCTTGGGGTTGACGCCCACGGTGACCGCGCCTGCCGGGGAGGGCATCAGGTCGATGATGTTGTCCAGAACCTTGCTCAGGCCGACGCGGGTAATGCCGGAGCAGCACACGACCGGAACGACGGTGCCGTCCTTGATGCCCTGGCGCAGGCCGTGCATCATATCTTCAAAGGAGAGTTCGCCGTCCTCGAAGAACTTCTCCATCAGCTCATCCTCAGCGCCTGCAGCGGCCTCCATGATGGCCTCGCGGGCGGACTCGACCTCGTCGGCGACGGAGGCGGGGATGTCGATCTCCTTCAGGGTCTTGCCCTCGCCGATGAAGGCCTTGTTCTCAAGCACGCAGACCACGCCGGTGAACTTGCCGTTCTCGACGATCGGCACCTCGATGGGCGCGATGTGGCTGCCGTACTTCTCGGTGATGGTGGCGAGCGCCTTCTCGAAGTTGGCGTTCTCGCGGTCCATCTGGTTGACGACGATCATGCGGGAGGTGTGGGTCTTGTCGCACATGGCCCATGCCTTCTCCGCACCGACGCTCAGACCGGAGACGGCGCCCACGGTGATGATGGCGCCCTCGCACACGGTCAGCGGGCCGGACTGCTCACCGGCGAAATCGAAGTAGCCGGGGATATCGATCAGATTGATCTTGGTGTTCTTCCACTCCAGCGGAGCCATGGCTGCGCTGATGGAAATGCCGCGCTTGGTCTCTTCCGGCTCGAAGTCGGTAGTGGTGGAGCCGTCCTCAACGCGGCCCTGACGATCGATCGCGCCCGCCGTGAACAGAAGCGCCTCGACCAGCGTGGTCTTGCCTTCGCTGCCATGTCCAACAACGGAAAGGTTGCGGATGTTCTTGGCCTGATAGTCTTTCATAAGAAATTCCCCCTGTTTGCTATATTCTCCTGCAATGAAATCAGAACAGGTCTGGCTGTACGCAAAAGAGCGCCGTATACGCCACAGTATTTATATTTTAACAGAAAACCACGAGTTTGAAAAGCCCCTTTTCAAAGGAAATTGTCCTTTTTCTGGCGAAAATAATGTATATTTTCCTGTTTCATTCTTGATTCGATGAAAAAATGACCTGCAAGCCGGCTGCATTTGTAAATTTGCCGCGCACCCTCACGATGCTCAAACGCCTGATCTGCCTGCTGCTGGCGATGTCGCTGTGCCTTTCCTGCGCCTGCGCCGCCACCCGCGACGAGCTGCGCGACGCCTACCGGGAGCTTGCAAACCGCCGCAGCGGCGCCTCTCCCTATGCGCAGGAGCCCGACCCGAACAGCTGCACCTCGGTGGGCAGTCTCACCGATGCCGCCCAGCAGGAGGCGCTGGACTACCTGAACTTCCTGCGCTGGATCGCCGGGCTCGATCCGGTGGCTCTCAGTCCCCTCTATACGCTGCGCAGTCAGAACGGTGCGCTGCTTTTGGCCGCCAACGACGCGCTCAGTCACACCCCCGACCAGCCGGCGCAGATGGGCGACGAGCTCTACGAATCCGCACTGCTGGGCACCAGTCTGGGCAATCTAGCAAAGTTCAACTGGATGCGTCCGGAGATCCTGCTGGACGGCGTGGAATACTTCGCCCGGGATGACGGATCGATGAACCTGGCTGTGCTGGGACACCGGCGCTGGCTTTTAAATCCCGCCATGGCGGAGACCGGCTTCGGCCTCGCCAACGCCCAAAGCGGCATGAGCTACGTGGTGATGTACGCCGTGGACGACGGAAACGCCTCCGCCCAATGGGATCGGGTGTGCTGGCCCGCAGAGGGCGCGTTCCCGGTGGAGCTGATGCGCAGCCAGATCGCCTGGTCGGTTTCGCTGAACGATGAAATCTACGACCTCAGCACCTCTGCCCCGGTGATCGAGCTCACCGAGGAGGTCAGCGGCGCGCATTTCACCTTCGACCTCGTCGGCGACAGCGGCGACGGCTTCTGCCATCTGAGCACCGAGGCCTGCGGTTCCGGCAGCTGCCTGATCTTCCGCCCGGATCTCTCCGGCGCAGGTCTGAACGAGTATCTGCAAAACCAGGTCTGGCGCGTGCGCATCGGCGGCCTGAAGGGTATGGACGGGAGCGAAAAGTCCATCGAATACCGGGTGGAGATGGTCTCGCTCTATCCCCAGGATCCGGTGAACGTGGAGCTGAGCCAGCTGGAAGCGAATCTGCATGTTGGCGAGATGCTTCAATTGACCGCCGAGGTGGTTCCCGCCTACGCAGACGACCTGCGCGTGACTTGGACGAGCAGCGACCCCTCTGTGGCGGACGTGGACTGGACGGGCGTGGTGACTGCCCGCGCGCCCGGGAGCTGCGAGATCCGTGCGACCAGCTCCAACGGACGCAGCGACGTCTGCGCCGTCACCGTGACCGAATAATATAATATGTATATTTTGGGAGAACCGCGGGCTGGTTCTCCCATTTTTCATCTGTACAGCTCCTCCTCGATGGCCAGCAGGCGGTTGTACTTCGCCAGGCGCTCGCTGCGGGCGGGCGCGCCGGCCTTGATGAACTCCGCGTTCACGCCCACTGCCAGGTCCGCGATGGCGCTGGACTCCGTCTCACCGCTGCGGTGGGAGATGATCACGCTGTACGCGTTCTTCCGGGCGATCTGGATGGCGTCCAGCGTCTCCGTCAGGGTGCCGATCTGATTGGGCTTGATGAGGATGGCGTTGGCCGCGCCCAGCGCTACGCCGTGGTACAGCCGCTTGGCGTTGGTGGTGAACAGGTCGTCGCCCACGATCATCACCTCGTCGCCCAGCGCATTCGTGATCTCCCGGAAGCCCTCGAAGTCCTCCTCGCCCAGGGGATCCTCGATGGAAACCAGCGGAAAGCGCTCGCACAGCGCGCTGAAGTACTCGATCAGCTCGCCCTTCTGGAAGCGCCGACCGGACTTCGGCTGACAATAGCCATCCTCCGCGATCCACTCCGACGCCGCCGCGTCCATCGCCAGGCACACGTCCTCCCCGGCCTTCCAGCCCGCCTTCTCGATGGCGCGCAGCATCCACTCCAGCGCCTCCTCATCCCGGCCCAGGTTCGGCGCGAAGCCGCCCTCGTCGCCCACGGCGATGGACAGCCCCGCCTCGCTGAGCAGCACCTTCAGCGCCTGGTAGCACTCCGCGCCCATGCGCATGGCCTCGCGGAAGCTGTCCGCACCCACGGGCACGAACATGAACTCCTGAATCTCCAGGTTGTTGTCCGCATGCCGCCCGCCGTTGATGACGTTCATCATCGGGCAGGGCAGCTCCATGGCCTGCACGCCGCCGATCCAGCGGTACAGCGGCAGCTCCGCCGACCTCGCCGCCGCGTCCGCCACCGCCCAGGAGGTGGCGATCAGCGCGTTGCCGCCCAGCTTTTCCTTGTTCTCACTGCCGTCCAGCTCCGCAAGCCGCGCGTCCACCTGCATCTGACAGTCCGCGTCCATGCCCATGAGTCCGTCCCGCAGCGTTCCGTTCACGCCCTCGATGGCCTTGCGCACGTCCTTGCCCTGATATGCATCGCCCCCGTCGCGCAGCTCGTGCGCCTCGTGGCTGCCGGTGGACGCGCCCGAGGGCGCGCTGCCCACGCCGATGCTGCCGTCCTCCAGCAGCGCGCGCACCTCCACGGTGGGAATTCCCCGGGAATCCAGGATGCGGCGCGCCCGCAGATCCCTGATCTTCATTTTTCAACACCTCCGGAGCTATTCTTTTCCGTTTCCGGCGTTTTATCCGTTCCTTTCCGGAGGAAGTTGTGCTATACTGGTAGCATTCAAGTGCAAATCTGACCGAGCGGATGGTGAACGATGTACTACGACACTTACAGGGGAAAGCGCGGCGGCAAAAAGCGCCGGGAGCGCGGCGGAGGCTGCTCCGGCTGGCTGCTGGGTATGCTGCTGAAGCTGATTGCGCTCGTGCTGGTGGCCGTCGTGCTGGCAGCGGGCGCGCTCTTTGCGCTTCCGCCGTCCTTCATGAATATCGAGCCGAAGAACACCGAGCTCTCCCTCACCGACGGCCTGCCCGGCGACCGGGTGAACATCCTGCTGCTGGGCATCGACTTTCTGGAGGACGGCCAGCAGCGCAGCGACGCCATGATGATCGCCTCCGTGGGCTACAATTCGGTGCGGCTGGTCTCCGTCCTGCGCGACACGCTGGTGGACATCCCCGGCTACGGCGAGCACAAGCTGAACTCCGCCTACTCCTACGGCGGCGCGGAGATGGCCATGCGCGTGGTCAACGAGACCTTCAAGCTGAACATCACGAACTACATCGCTGTGGACTTCAGCACCATGGTCGATCTGGTGGACGCCATCGGCGGCGTGGACGTGGAAATCGAGGACAAGGAGCTGGAGCACCTGAACAAGTACGCCTACGACACCTTCAAGAAGATCAACGCCGTGAACCCGGAGAAGTACGGCCACTACATCAACTCCCAGCCCTACACCCAGGGCGGCACGCTGCACCTGAACGGCCTGTTCGCCACCGGCTACAGCCGCATCCGCATGATCGATTCCGACTACACACGCACGCTGCGCCAGCGCCGCGTGCTCTCCGCCATACTGGAGCAGGTGAAGGGCAGCGTCATAAATCCGCTGATGTACGCGCGGCTGTACCAGGTCTATCGGGACTCCGTTCAGACCAACCTCTCCCTGGCGGAACTGATCTCCATCGGCGAAAAGGCGCTTGTGGCGGGCAAGATCGAGACCGAGCGCATGCCGAAGAACGAATACATCTACGACGACCAATCCGCCCTCCACATCACCGATCCGCAGGGCAACATCATCGCCATGCACAACTTCCTGTACGGAGAGTGAGCACGAAGCCCACAATTCCATAGAAAAGGCCGCCGTCCGCATCTCTGCGGGCGGCGGCCCATCGTTTCGTGGTTCAGCGCATCAGCCCATCATGCTGCCGATCAGCGCTCCCAGGCTTTCGTTGGCCTGTGCCAGGCCGGACATGGCGTTCATCAGCAGACTCATGCCCTCGTTGGAGAGCTTCTCCAGCTGCGCCTCGTCGATGGTCAGCATGTCCACGGTGGCGTCCGCAGCGCCCGGCAGCCATGCGCCGTCGTCCGCAGCAACCTCAACGGTCGCGGAGAAGCCGTACACATCCTCGCCGTCGATCATGCCGGCGCTGAGCACGCCCACGCCGTCTGCGCCCTCGTAATTGATATAGAGGGTTTCCTCATCGACGATCAGATGCGCATAGAACTCATCCTGGCCGTCAACGCTGCCGAAGTCGAGGTAGAAGCTCACAGACTCGGTGCCATCCTCAATGCTCACGTAGAACTCCCAAAGGCCTTCGTCCTGGGCAGCCGGCGCGCAGACGTTCACATAGAAGCTCGCTTCGTTGCTGTCCGGCCCGTAGATTCCCAGATCAAACTCGCCGAATTCGCCGTCCACCTCGGTATAAGTTACAAGGAACGAGACGATTTCCTCGGTCTCCTCGCCGTCAACTTCGGACAAAACCCCGTAGACTTCAACAGAGCCATTCTCCACATCATCGGTAATGTCCAGATAGATGTTCAGCGTCGCCGGCTCGGTCTCGTCACCCTCAAAGGCATTGGCGTTGATGTCCACAATGATCTCCGTCTCGGCAACATAAGCCGTGCCGTCCACGGTCATGCGAATATTCGCCTCGTCGAACATCTGGCGGTAGCTGTCATAGCCGCTGTCCTCCAGACCGTCCTGTCCGTAGGCATCCAGGAAGGCAATCAGATCGTCCAGCAGCAGGTCCATCCGCTCCTCGCTGACGTCGACGTCATAGACCATGTACTCCACGCCGTCGATTTCCTCCGTGCCCGCCTCAGAAACCGCATTGGGGAAGATCTCTGCGGCATGGTCGATCAGCGTGGTGAGCTCCTCAGGCATCTCACCATCGGACATGCCGACAGCAACGCCCGCATCGAGGCTGCTCTGGAGGGACTCCGAGAGGTCAACGTCGCCGGCAGCCTCCTCGATCATGGCCATCAGATCCTCGTAGCTGATGGCGTACACGTCCGAAATTCCGTCGGCACGCAGGGTCAGCTGCTCCGCATCGAAGGCCGCAATGACGTTCAGCACGCTTGCACCGGCTGCGTCCAAAGCCAGGCGAAGCGCGCTCTGCACGTCATCGCTCGCCAGTGCCAGCGTGAGATCCACGCCGCTGAGATCCAGCGTCTGTCCGTCGCCCATGTCGATCACCACGTCGCGAACGATCAGATGACCGCCCGAGGCGCCCTCTGCCATGGCGCACGCCGAAATCAGCATCAGCGCGGCCAGCAGCATCGCCAGAATTTTCTTCATCATTCTTCTGTTCCTCCCTATTTATATGGTTTTTCCACAAATCCTGTGGTATAATGGTTTTATTCGACAGAATGGCGGCGGTTTCCTTCATTGCGCATGGTTTTCGTAAAAATTATGCCCCGGAAAAATTTTACAGCAAAAAAAGCGCAGGAAAGGGAAACCAAATCCGTTTTTTTGCGTCAAATAAGCACAACGCTTCGAATGGAGGAGGATACCAAATGAAGAAGCACGGCTTTTTGCTCATTCTCGTGCTGGCTCTGATTCTCATTTGCACGCCCGCCCTTGCCACCGAGACCAGCGGTCAGGGCGGCATGGTTGCGCGCAATGGCGAGCTGGCCGCGTTCCTGGACGGGAACGGCAACATCTACATATCTGGCCTGAACACGCCGGTGAACACCACCCCGGCGGCCAGTGTGCTGACCATCGATTCCTACCGCATCCTGTTTCTGGCGAAGGCAAACGCTGCGTCCGGCATCCCCGGAACCCGGCTGATCAGCCTGAACCTGGACGACAATGCGGAGACCATCATCACTGACGACGCATACGCCGCCTGCCTGAACGAGGAGAGCGTCTACTACATCTCCTCCGCCGACCGCACCAAGCTGATGCAGCTGGATCTGGACACCCGCTTCTCCGCGGTCGCCTTCCAGTCCGCCGAGGATCTGGAGCGCGTCTACCGCACCTCCGACGGCGTGGTCGTGACCCAGGTCGAGGGCGCGGGCGCATACATCTACGACGCCGTGCGCTCGAGCTTCGTCAGCTTCTCCGGCGAAATCTCGTCCGAGATCGCCTCGTTTGAGGACTTCGACCTCTATCTCACCGACTCCCGCAACCTGTACGTGCAGCCCCACGGCTCATTGTTCTCCACCCAGGTGGACTCCAGCGTGCAGGACTGGGCGGTCATCGGCGGCACCGTATACTACATCAGCGGCAGCGCCGGCAACCTGACCCTGAAGAGCTATGACGTAAACAACGCCCTGTGGAGCGTGATTCTCACGCCCTCCGCGGACATCGAGGCCCAGCTGACCGCCAGCCAGAACTCGCTGTTCATGCTCTCCTCGTCCGGCACGGTCTACTCGGTGGACGTGAAGAACGGTCGCCTGGTGGGCTTCGCCACCCTTCCCTCCCTCTCGAGCTACGCCCTGGGCAACGGTCTGAGCCTGAGCGCCTACCGCATCGAGGCCGTCAGCGGCCAGCTGAACGTGTACGGCGTGCTGGAGGACGAAAACACCCTGCCCACCTTCACCTTCGTAGACTACACCTCCCAGATCGTGGCGGACACCTCCTCGGGCCTTCGCCTGCTGAGCGCCTACTCCATCAGCGGCGAGAGCACCGTGTGGGATCTGCTGCAGCCCGCGCCCCAGTTCTCTCCCCTGCGCCGCGGCAGCCGCGGCGACGCAGTGGCCGCCATCCAGCAGCCGTTGTATGATCTTGGCTACTACAACTACTACATCGACGGCATCTTCGGCTGGCGCACCGAGCGCGCCGTGAAGCTGCTGCAGGCAGATCTGGGCCTGACTGTGACCGGCGTGGCCGATGAGGATCTCCAGCGCACCATCCTGGCCGGCGGCCTGGAGCCCTACGATCCCTACAAGACCCTGAAGCGCGGCAGCACCGGCTGGCGCGTGGAAGAGATGCAGCAGCGCCTGCGCGACCTGGGCTACCTCGCCGACGATGCGGACGGCATCTTTGGCCCCCGCACCGAGAAGGCCGTGGCCCTGTTCCAGAGCGAGAACGGCCTGAAGAGCACCGGCATTGCCGACTCCGACACCCTGCGCAGGCTCTACTCCGACACCGCCACCGCCTGCTCCACCTACATCGACCTGCAGCGCGGCGACAGCGGCTACCGCGTGCGCGAGCTGAACAAGCGCCTCAAGACCCTGTACTACCTGGAGGGCGAGGTCGGCAGCAACTACAACTCCGCCACCGTCGCCGCCGTGAAGCGCTTCCAGCAGGAGGTGGGTCTGAAGCAGACCGGCATCGCCACCGTGGCCGTGCAGAAGGAGCTCTTCGCCCGCACCGCGCCGGAGTACAGCGGCTACATCACCCTGCGTCGCGGCGACGACAACGACCGCGTCGAGGAGATGCAGCTGCGCCTGACCAAGCTGGGCTACCACAGCGGCCGCACCGACGGCTACTTCGACAAGGCAACCCAGACCTCCGTCAAGAAGTTCCAGCTGGCCGTGGGCCTGCCGGTCAACGGCGTGGCCGATCCCGCCACCCTGCGCGCCCTGTTTGCACCCGACGCGCCCGAATACCACGAGCCGGAGAAGGTCGGCGTCCCGGTCATCGAGCTGAGCGCCTACTCCAAGTACGCTGACGGCATCTTCTACATCGCCGACAGCGTCACCACCGACGGCGGCGTGACCGTGTCCTGGTTCGCCGAGGGCGACGTGGCCAGCTACGAGGTCTCCATCACGGACGATCGCGGCAACGAATATCTGTACAACTTTGGCCTGGATCTGACCATCGCCAGCATCCCGCTGACCAGCCTGGATCCGGCGCGCACCTACACCGTGTCCGTCACGGCCCATCCCTTCGACACCGCCGACGACACTGCGACCAACAGCATCCTGCGCTTCGTGCGCGTGATGGAGGAGCCCGAGCCGGATCCCGGCGAGATCGGCGTGATCGGCAAGCTGATCGTCACCCCCGAGGGCGAGAACATCGTCCGCGAGAACGGCGTGTACTACATCCCCGGCGACACCCTGTCCTTCAAGTGGAGCGCCGACGGCAGCGTCGCGGGCTACAACTACCTGCTCACCGACGCGGACGGCAACTCCCTCGACGGCAGCAACGCCATCGACAACACCCTGAGCCTGCAAATCAATGCGACCGCCCTGTCCCCCGACATGGTCTACACCCTGACCGTCTACGCGATTCCCACCAACGGCACCGTGGATGACGCCACCGTGGAGAGCATCAACTTCGCCCGCAAGACCGAAGCCGAGGCCACCCCCGAGCCCACCATGGAGCCCACCGTTCCGGAGTCCCCGGACGGCACCACCACCGAGCCGACGGAAGAGCCCACCGAGACCCCTGCCCCCGAGGTCACCGAGGAACCCACCGAGCAGCCCGCCGAGGAGCCTGTCGTCACTGAGGAACCCACCGAGCAGCCTGCGCCTGAGATCACCATCGGCGCGCCGGTGCTGGACATCCAGCCCAACACCGGCTCCGTCGAGGACCAGATTACCGACGCCGACGGCAATGTGCAGACGGTGAACGTGCTGCTGGTCGGCGAGGGCACGCTGCAGCTGAGCTGGGCCGCCGAGGGCGAGATCGCAGGCTACGATGTGACGATCCTCGACGCTGCCGGAGTGGCGATGGTCAACCAGCCCATGATGAGCGGCGCCGGCGCGACCATCGATTCCAGTTACCTCGTCGCCGACGAAATCTACAGCCTGACGGTGACCGCCCATGCGTCCGCCGACGACAGCGTGACCGCCGCCTCCACCCTCTACTTCGCTTTCCCCGCAGCCGAGCCTGCGCCGGCCAGCGAGACGGAAACGGAGTCCGAACCTGCAACCAAGTCCGAACCCGCGACCGAGCCTGAACCCGCGACCGAGCCTGAACCCGCGACCGAGCCGGAACCCGTGACCGAGCCGGTGACCATCGGCGCACCCGTGCTAGACATCCAGCCCAATCAGGGCAGCAGCGACATGGACGTCGGTGGCTCCACCGCCCCGGTGTATGTGGTCGGCGACGGCACGATCCAGCTCTCTTGGCTGTCGGACGGCGACATTGCAGGATACAATGTGCGCGTGACGGATGCCAACGGCAACGTGATGGTGGATCAGAACCTCAACTCCACCGGCGCTTCCATCAGCTCCGACTACCTGACCGCAGGCATGATCTACAGCCTGAACGTGACCGCCTATGCGGCAGCGGACAACAGCGTCACCGAGAGCGCCACGCTCTACTTCACCTACGTCCCCACAGCGGAGCCGGAGTCCGTCGAACCGGAGTACGTCGAGCCTCAGTATACCGAGCCGGAATATACCGAACCCGAGTACACCGAACCCGAGTACACCGAACCTGAGTACACCGAACCTGAGTACACCGAACCTGAGTACACCGAACCCGAGTATTCCGAGCCGGAGTACACCGAGCCCGAGTATGAGGAACCTGAATACTCTGAACCCGAGTACGAGGAGCCTGCTGCGAGCTATCCCACCGACGATCCCTCGGCATGGAGGACAGCCATCGATCCGTACTTCGATCCCGAAGGCATCAAGGTACTCCAGCAGCGCCTAGTCGAATGGAAGTGGCTGGCTAAGGACAGCTATTATGAGGGTGAACTGGATGAAGCCACCTTGCAGGCCATCGTCGACTTCCAGACGGTGTGCGCGGAGAACGGCGTCGACCTGATCCCCTGCGATCCCATGGATCCGGTGATCGAGACCGACACCCTGGCCCTGCTGTTCAACGCGAACGGCGAGGTTTACGCAAACCCCTACGCATAAGCGCATGCGGCCCGACATCGATGATATCGGGCCGTTTTCATGCAAAAACGTGCAGCCGGAAAATTCCGACTGCACGTTTCTTTATGCTTGCTGTTTCATTTGTCCTGCATGGCCGCGCGGAGAACCTCCGCCATGGGCACATCGTGCTTTCGGGCGGCCTTCAGCGCGGATTCGTACTCCGGCTTGCGCTTCTCAACGCCCGCGCCGGATGCGATCTTGACCTCCACGTCGCCGTAGGCCGTGTGCACCGTCTCCCGGCTCCGGTTCAGCACCCGCCGCTCGAAGCGCTGCGTGCGCACGCCCAGTGTGGTGGTGTGCTTCAGCATCAGCTCCGCCATGCGCTCTACGTCCTTCGGGCGGCAGATGCAGCTCAGCTTCACGCCCGGACGGTTCTTCTTCATCTGGATGGCGGTGAGGTACACGTCCAGCGCCCCCGCCTCCAATAGAACCTCCGTGGCGCAGCCGATCATCTCCCCGGTCATGTCGTCCAGGTTGCAGCTCAGCTCCGCCACCTCGTTGGTATCCGCGCCATCCTCGCCCAGGAAGGCCCGCACGCAGTTGGCGGCCTCAAACTCCTTCATGCCCATGCCGCTGCCGACCTTCTCGACCCGCATGGCGGGCATCCGTCCGTACTCCGTGGCGAAGTAGCGCAGCAGCGCCGCGCCCGTGGGCGTGAGCAGCTCGCCGCGAATCCGCCCCGCATAGGCCGGCATGCCCTGGAGCAGCCAGGCCGTGGCGGGTGCAGGCACCGGAACCACGCCGTGCATGCAGCGCACCTCTCCGAAGCCCGTGCACACCGGCGACACCACCACGCGCTGGGGCGAAAGCAGGTGCATCAGCAGGCACACCGCGCTGACATCCGTCACCGCATCCATCATGCCCACCTCGTGAAAGTGAATCTGCTCCACCGCGCAGCCGTGGGCATGGGCCTCCGCCTGAGCAATCAGCCCGTATACCCCCAGAGCGTCCTTCTTGACTTCCTCCGGAAGGTTCAGCGCGTTGATGATCTGCGCCACGTCCGCAAGCCCCGCATGGGAATGGGCGTGTTCATGGTGGTGGTCGTGATGATGCTCGTGGCCGTGCGCATGTTCATGCTCGTGGTGATGGTTGTGGCCGTGGTCATGCTCGGGCACGTCGTCGCTGATCTCCTCCTCGCCGTCGATGCACACCGAAATGTGGGTGCCACGCAGCCCGCAGGAAGCCTTCTCCGAGCGCGCCATCACCATGCCCGGAATGCCCGCAGCGTTCATTTGCGCCACGAAGGCGTCCGGCTCCGGCAGCAGCTCCAGCAGCGCGGCGGTGAGCATGTCTCCCGCCGCGCCCATGTTGCATTCTATGTAGAGCGTTCTCATATCGTGTCTTTCTCCGTTTCCGTCCAGTTCATTTCCGCTTTCAGTCCAATGCGGGGACGCAGATCCAGCGCGATTCCATCGAAGTCCGTATCCAGCGCGGCGCAGACCTCCGCGCGGCGCTCCATGAGATGCGCCATGTCCTCCTCAGTCAGCTCCAGCCGCACGCCGCCGCCAGCGATCCGGGCGCGAAAGTCCGAAAAACCCAGCCGGGTCAGCGCCGCCTCGGCGCGCTCGATTTTTTCAAGCGTCTCCCCGTCGATGGGCGTACCCGCAGGAATGCGCGTGGCCAGGCAGGCGTAGGCGGGCTTGTTCCAGGTAAACAGCACGGCTTCTTTCGAGAGAGCGCGCACCTCGGCCTTGGAGATTCCGCAGCTGCGCAGCGGGGATTCTACCCGCAGCTCCCGCAACGCGCGCATGCCGGGGCGATCCCCCGCGTCGTCGGAGGCATTCGTGCCGTCGATCACCAGCTCGTGGCCCAGCGCCCGGGCGCGCGCACAGATGGCCGAAAAGATGCGCTGCTTGCAGAAGTAGCAGCGATCCTTCGGATTTGTGCGCACCTTTTCGTCCGAGAGCACGTCCAGTTCGATTATGTCGATCTCCCGGCCCAGCTCCCGGGCCAGCCGCCGGGCATCCTCCAGCTCAAACTCCGGCTGAAAGGCCGACTTCACGTAGCAGGCGGCAAAGTCCGCCCCGCAGACCGTCGCGGCATAGAACAGATAGGCCGAATCGCAGCCCCCGGAGAAGGCCAGCACGAAGCGCGGATGCGCCGCGAACCACGCTTGCAGCTTCTCCGGCACATTCTGCACACTCATGCGTCTCCTCCGTCGATGGGCTCCATCGGCACGTGCAGCGCCAGGTTCAGGTTCTTGTACGCGTCCTCCCCCGTCACCTCGCGGATCACATTCAGCCACTCCGGCAGCTTCACCTGCTGGTTCTCATCCTTCAGTTCGATCTCCAGCGTGGCGCGGTCACTCCAGAAGCGGTACACGTCCACCTCCAGCAGCTGCCCTTCATAGGGGATGCGATAGCGCCGCTTCGCCACGGGCCTGCGCGCGGGATCGGCCTGCTTCGCCAGAGCCGCATATTCCTCCGCAGAAATTTCGCCCTCGGTCTCCTCGCAGCTCATTTCGTCCACGCGGCGCTTGCGGGTGAAGACGTGCTTCACCGCGCCGCCGACCTCAATCCTGCGGATGCGCCGCGAGCTGCCGTCCGCGCCCCGGTCGAGATAGGTCTGCTCCACGTCCCAGATCACGCATCCCGGCATCGCGGCGAGTGCAGCCACATCCGGCATGCGGATCAGATACTTCCGTTCAATTTCCAGCTCCGTGCGCATCATTCTTCCTCCAGTTCCGGCGCGAGGTCGGACAGATCCGGCATCGGCGTGTCCGACAGCAGCTTCCAGGTCAGCACCTGCATACTCGCATAGCCCGCGTTCGTCAGGTTCAGGTCGGAATTCGGGTCGGTCTCCGGCAGCGCGTCCTGTTCCTCCGCCAGCACGTAGCCGCCCGCACCGTCCGGCAGGTAATCCGGCGGGAAGATGTACTCGTTGGAGATGCTTGCCGAACGCACGCCCCGGATCTTCACCCCGAAGGGCACGTTCAGGTTGTAGATTTCCCCCCGGGGCAACGGATGATGCACCGCCCACTCCATGGCGCGAACGCCCAGCGCGGCGGCCTCCTCGTAGTCCCGATCCAGATGGGAGCACAGCGACACCGCCAGCCCCGGAACGCCGCACAGCGAGGCCTCCATGGCCGCGCCCACGGTGCCGGAGTAGAGGATAGCCGCGCCCCGGTTCGCGCCCTTGTTGATGCCTGCCAGCACGAAGTCCACCGGATCGTCCTTCAGCAGGTACAGGCCCAGGCGCGCGCAGTCCGCAGGCGTGCCGTCCACGCTGAAGGCGCGAATGCCGTCGTAGTCCACAGGGCGCGCGTGCAGGGCTTTTGTGATGGAAAAGGAGTGGCCCGCAGCGCTGCGCTGCTCGTCCGGCGCGAACACCGTCACCCGATGTCCCGCCGCAGCGGCAGCCTTCGCCAGCGCCCGGATGCCCGGAGCAAAAATTCCGTCGTCATTTGCGATCAGTACATGCATTTTGTCATTCTCCCATGCAGATTTGTATATACATATTATATAGCAATCCCCGCCCGCTGTAAAGCGGCGCTGTGTTGCGCGGAGCGCGCAGGTTCGCGCACACAGGCTTGTAAATATTCAGTATATGTGGTAAAATATGCACGAAAGGCTGGTGAACCTGCCAGTACGGCACAAACGTATGAAAAAAGTTCTATCCTATCTGCGAGATTATCGAAGGGAGAGCATCCTCGGCCCGCTGTTCAAGCTGCTGGAGGCCTGCTTTGAGCTGATCGTTCCCTTCGTCATCGCCGCCATCGTCGACAAGGGCATCCCCGGCGGCGACGCGGGCTACATCCTGCGCATGGGCGCGGTTCTGGTGCTGCTGGGCCTGATCGGCCTGGCCAGCAGCGTGACCGCCCAGTACTTCGCCGCGAAGGCCGCCGTGGGCCTGGCCACGAAGCTGCGCCACGCGCTGTTCGCCCACATCCAGAAACTGGGCTTTGCCGATCTCGACCGCATCGGCGCCTCCACGCTCATCACCCGCATGACCAGCGACATCAACCAGGTGCAGTCGGGCGTGAACCTCGGCCTACGATTGTTCCTGCGTTCGCCCTTCATCGTGTTCGGCGCGATGATCATGGCCTTCACCATCGACGTGCGCTGCGCACTGGTGTTTGCGGTGGCCATACCGGTGCTGGCGGTGATCGTGTTCGGCATCATGCTGATCACCATGCCGCTGTACAAAAAGACCCAGGCCCAGCTGGACGGCGTGCTGCTGCTGACCCGGGAGAACCTGAGCGGCACCCGCGTGCTGCGCGCCTTCGGCCGCGAGGACGACGAGATCGCCGAGTTCGACCGCCAGCACGCGGGGCTGACCCGCCTGCAGAGCCTGTCCGGCAAGATCAGTGCGCTGATGAACCCGCTGACCTACATCGCCATCAACGCCGCGCTGATCGCGCTGTTGAACACCGGCGCGGTGCGGGTCAACGCGGGCGCGCTCAGCCAGGGACAGGTCGTGGCGCTGGTCAATTACATCGGCCAGATTCTGGTGGAGCTGATCAAGCTGGCGAACCTGATCATCACCGTGTCCAAGGCCGCTGCCTGCGCCAACCGCGTCAGCGCCGTGCTGAGCGTGCGCCCGGGCATGGCCTCCCCCCGGGATGTGGAGACCCCCGAGGCTGCAGATCTGGGCAACGTGGAGTTCGACCACGTGAGCCTGCGCTATTCCGAGGGCGCTTCCGACGCGCTCACCGACATCCACTTTTCCGTGCGCCGTGGCCAGATGATCGGCGTGATCGGCGGCACAGGCTCGGGCAAGAGCTCGCTTATGAACCTGATCCCCCGCTTCTACGACGCCACCCAGGGCTGCGTCCGCGTGGACGGCCTGGACGTGCGCCGCCACCGGCTGGATGAGCTGCGGAGCCGCATCGGCGTGGTGCCGCAGAAGGCGCTTCTGTTCAAGGGCAGCATCCGCGAAAACCTGCTCTGGGGCAACCCCAACGCTGACGACGATACGATTCTCGAAGCGGTGCGCGCTGCCCAGGCCGAGGACGTGCTCAAGGCCAAGGGCGGTCTGGACGGCATGCTGGAGCAGAACGGCCGCAACCTGTCCGGCGGACAGCGCCAGCGCCTGACCATCGCCCGCGCACTTGTGCGCCGCCCGGAGATTCTGATTCTGGATGACAGCGCCAGCGCCCTGGACTTCGCCACCGACGCGCGGCTGCGCATGGCGATCCGAAAGCTGCCCTACCATCCCACCGTGTTCATCGTCTCCCAGCGCAGCAACTCCGTGCGTTACGCTGACAGCATCGTGGTGCTGGACGACGGCCAGGTTGCCGGCATCGGCACCCACGACGAGCTGCTCAGAACCTGTGCCGTCTACCGCGAAATCTATGAATCCCAGTTCCGGAAGGAGGTGCAGTGACATGTCCAAAGCACGCACTTCCACACAGCGCACCACCCTTCGCAGGGTGCTTGCCTACACCGCCGACTCCCGCCCCCACATCGTGCTCTCGCTGATCTTCGCCGTGGTCTCCGTGGCGCTGACGCTGTACCTGCCGGTGCTCACCGGCGACGCGGTGGATTTGATCATCGGCGCGGGCCGGGTGGACTTCGACGCGCTGATGGTGATCTTCCTGCGCATGGCCATCGTCATCTTCCTCACCGCGCTTGCCCAGTGGATCATGTCCATCTGCAACAACCGCATCACCTTCCGCACGGTGCGCAGCATCCGCGAGGACGCCTTCCGCCACCTGCAACGCCTGCCGCTGAAGTACATCGACGGTCATCCCGCCGGGGACGTGGTCAGCCGCATCATCGCCGACGTGGACACCTTCGCCGACGGCCTGCTGCTGGGCTTCACCCAGCTCTTCACCGGCGTCATGACCATATTGATCACGCTGTTCTTCATGCTGCGCATCAGCGTGGGCACCACCATCGTGGTGGTGTTCGTCACGCCGCTGTCGCTGTTCGTGGCGGCCTTCATTGCAAAGCGCACCTACAGCATGTTCCGCCTGCAGTCCACCATCCGCGGCGAACAGACCGCTCTGATCAACGAGATGGTCAGCGGACAGAAGGTGGTGCAGGCCTTCGGTCAGGAAAAGAGCGTGTTGAACCGCTTCGACGAGATCAACACCCGCCTGCAGGGCGCGAGCCTGCGGGCCACCTTCTTCTCCTCCCTCACCAACCCCTGTACGCGCTTCGTAAACGCCCTGGTGTACGCAGGCGTGGCCATCTTCGGCGCGCTGTCCGCCATCACCGGCGGCATGAGCGTCGGCCAGCTGGCCTGCTTTCTCACCTACGCCAACCAGTACACCAAGCCCTTCAACGAGATCTCCGGCGTGGTCACGGAGCTGCAGAACGCCATCGCCTGCGCGGCGCGCATCTTTGAATTGATCGACGAGCCTGCAGAGTCCCCCGACCCGGAGGACGCGCTGGAGCTGACCCACGCCGACGGCTACGTGCACATGGAGGACGTGTCCTTCCGCTATCAGGCGGATCAGCCGCTGATCGACAACTTCAACCTGTCCATCGCGCCGGGCCGCAGGATCGCCATCGTCGGCCCCACCGGCTGCGGCAAGACCACACTGATCAACCTGCTGATGCGCTTCTACGACGTGGACGGCGGCTCCATAAGCGTCAGTGGCAAGGATGTGCGCCAGATCACTCGCCGCAGCCTGCGCCGCAGCTACGGCATGGTGCTCCAGGACACCTGGATTCGCACCGGCACGATCAAGGAGAACATCGCGCTCTCGCGCCCCAACGCCAGCATGGAGGAGGTCATCGCCGCCGCGAAGGCCGCCCACGCCCACAGCTTCATCCGGCGCATGCCCCAGGGCTACGACACCCTGCTCCAGGAGGACGGCAGCGGGCTCTCCGAGGGCCAGAAGCAGCTGCTGTGCATCGCCCGCGCCATGCTGAACCTGCCGCCGATGCTGATTCTGGACGAGGCCACCTCCTCCATCGACACCCGCACCGAGCTGAAGATTCAGAACGCCTTCGCCACCATGATGCAGGGCCGCACCAGCTTCATCGTCGCCCACCGCCTGAGCACCATCGAAAATGCGGATCAGATTCTGGTGATGCGCGAGGGCCGGATCGTTGAAAAGGGCACCCACGCCGAGCTGTTGAAGGTGGGCGGCTTCTACGCCGAGCTCTACAACAGCCAGTTTGCCCACTGACGCACACGCACGCGGAGCACACAACGCGCTCCGCGCGCGGTCCGCAGCGCCAAATGGCAGTAACGGATTCTGCATTTGTGCAGCTATAAAAAAATTCCCTGAATCCCACATTTGGGTATTGACTTTGTACCGGTTCCTGTGCTATAATATCATCTGTTGACAGCACAGGGCCTGACCCGTCCGGTGCGAACAAATGAATATCGTGGAGAAGTCG
Organism: Clostridiales bacterium; assembly: GCA_004554085.1. GTDB lineage: Bacteria > Bacillota > Clostridia > Christensenellales > Aristaeellaceae > SFTH01. The sequence continues at coordinate 27,472 of SFNY01000029.1, forward strand.
CCTAGCTTGGTCGAGGGCGCACGACTGGAAATCGTGTAGGCGTCAAAAGCGTCTCGAGGGTTCGAATCCCTCCTTCTCCGCCAACTAAGTCCTCATGTTTTGATACAAAGCATGAGGACTTCTTTTTGCATTTTTAGACTGATAAACCGTCAGAATACAGGCTATAACTGCCGAATACGGGTTATGGGCGCAAGAATCGGGCTACTTGTCATCATTTTTCCAAATCAAACATCTTCCCATCCGGCCATTTTTAGTCTACTCATACCCACTTTTCGGGGTCGAAATCAGAGATTTATCGTGGAATGCACCCTACTTTGGACGATTACAGGGTATCGTCCACAATGCAAGGTTTCGTCCAAAGTATCGTGAATTAGCTAAAATGTACCCCTGAAAGTGGACACGTCAAAAGTTCAAATCCCAATTCGTGGACAAAGAAAAGTCCCCATCCGAATTAAGCTATATGCACCAATCTGTACCACACAGTACATAAGAAAAAGACTACTCTGCCAGCGGAGTAGTCTATCGCTTGCTTTCGCGGATATGATGAATTTCCTACAGTTTTCTTTTTAGAACGCCCGCATCCATCTCGCATACGGTATCACAGAGTTCATCAATGTCCAAAGGATTATGGCTTGCAAGGAGGATCGTTTTTCCTTCATGCCGCAACTTTTTGAAAAGCATACGCATATCGGATACACCTTTATTGTCCAAGCCGTTCATCGGTTCATCCAGAATCAGCAATTGTGGGTTTTCCATAAGCGCTTGAGCAATACCCAACCTTTGGCGCATACCAAGAGAGTATTTTCCTACGCTCTTTTTCTCATCTGCCGATAAACCAACGAGGGATATTGCATTGCGTACCATCGCATCCGTTGTGCGATAATTCAATTCAGCCAATACCTGAAGGTTTTTGTACCCAGAATAGTAAGGAATAAAGCCAGGGCTTTCAATCAGGATTCCTGTACGTGCCGGAAACTCAACCTCTTGCCCAACATACTGACCGTTTACACATACCGTGCCGCTTGTCGCCCTGTACAATCCACAGATAATTCGCAGCAGAACAGTTTTTCCGCAGCCATTGCGCCCAACCAGTCCATGAATTTTCCCGGCTTCAAAGCTTATATTTACGTCCCTCAATACATGTTCTTTCCCGAATTGCTTATTCACATGCTCTATTTTGATGTAATCCATGGTTACTCCTCCTTACGAAAGCCATACGGATGCAAGGTTGCTGATGTCTGTCTTCTTCACTTTTTGATAGCCAATCAGCAGAAATGAAATATTCAAACAAAAAACGCTGCCTGCGAACCTCCACTTTGATACGCTGTCAGCAACACCCCACGCCTGCAAATTGAGCCATGTGAACAGCGAATACTCCGCACAAAATCCATCCAGGTAGACGATAAGCATCATGGCGTGCACCAGAACAGGAATTGTGAAGGCCCATATCCTTTTTCCTCCGTAGCTTAGTGCATAGAACAGAAAGGCAATGACAGCAGAGTATGCACTCATCAGAACATATTGGACAAACGCAGCTCCCAATGGAGAATACAATTCCAGTACCGTATGTGAATAGGTCACACCATTACCCAGCATATAGAGATCAGACTCATCGGAAAGCATTCTGAGCGCCGAGCTCCATGTATTGGAGATGTATCCAACCGGTGCAATAACAAGCGCTGCACTCAGGACAACGATGAGGTAGTATATGAGTATCATGAATGCGATATACACAGCAGATTGCCAGTACCAGTGCTTTCGCCCGCTCCTATAAATGATATATACAGCATTTTCATCGAAAAATGGTGCATTGCAGATTAGAAAGCAGGCGTTTATCGGATGAAATATGCTGGAAAGCCTATATCCAGCCCCAATAAGAAATCCTTCTAAGACATTGGCGGACACACTGTATTGTCTGCAGAATCGATAATAGTCTATACCTATTCCTGCTGATACCAGACAGGCGAAGATTAATGCAAGCCAAAATCGAATTGACCTTGGCAATTCCCGCATGTGATGCTGAATGATTTTCATTTGCTGTAGCTCCTCTTCCACACGCCAATTGAAAAGGCGGTTATCGCAACACCAACGATGACCAATTCCTGTATCCAAATCATTGCAGGGGTTAGTTCTGTTCCATTCAGCACAAAGATGCTACCTGTACCCTCAAGGATAAGAAATACGCGGTGGATTTCATCTCCGGGCGCGCGTTGCGTGAGATGGAGCCTGCGGCAAAAATGTACGCCAAAATCGTAGCGCTGTCCAACGCCGCCGTTAAGGGAGAAGAGATTCCGCAGGAGCAGCAGATCAGCGTCACCGACGCGATGGACGTGATGATCCGCTGGTTCTGCCTGCTGTTCGGGAATCAGTTCGGCCCGGACGATGTGCTGGACGGCTATCCCGTGGATCGCCTGATGCACGATATTGCGCTGGCGCTGATGGCCGTGCAGACCCAAACCACCGAAATCCTCAGCGAATTCCCTACGAAGGCGGCGAAGGAACCGGCGAGTCCGCCGAAAACGACGGAAGCGAAAGAACTTCCGCTGTTCTGACGCTGCCTGAGTTCATTTATTCCACCTACAATTCGCTTTTGGAATCCGGCTGGCGCATGGATGAGATCGACTGCATGGATATGCCGGGATTCCTGAAGATGCGCGCATGGAACGCAAAGCAGGAGCAGAAAAAGAAAGAACCCCGCCAACGCTACATTGACGAGGTGTGGTCGAGCCTGAGTCCTTCTGCGATGTGATTATTGCAGATCAAGCTGTGAAAGAACGCTTGTCTGGTCACGCCTGGCGTAAATGACGGCGATGACCTGAACTGTCTTTTCCGCTTCATTCACCCAGAAGTATATGAGAAAGTTCCTGACTGCTCTGACCCGAACGCCCTCCGAACGCCAGGGCTCTTCCTCCACCAATGGAACGCGTTTCGGCATCTGAGAAAGAGAAGCCATCACTGTACCCAATCGCTGAACGGTACTTTTTGCGGCTTCAGGCGCCAGAAGTTTCTGCGCGATATAATCTCTGATCTCACGCAGATGTGCCTGCGCCTGAAGCGTTATTCTAACTTCGTACTCCATGCGTCAGATTCCTCGAAGCAGGTCGTTCATTGCGTCATTCAGCGAAATGGATTCATTTGCTTTCGCCTGCTGCAGGCCAACGCTCATCATCGCGTTAAAGTCCGCATCGCTCATGGCATCGCGGGAGATGGCATGAGAAGGCACCGTCATGGAAAACGGCACTCCGCCCCGCATGATGATCTGTCTGTACAGAGAATTGATCAGCACAGAAACAGGGAGACCGAGCTGCGACAGGATGCTCTCGGCCTGCTCTTTAATTTCCGGCTCAACGCGAGCCATTACATTGGAACTCTTAGCCATACAATCACCCCTTTCAATTGAATTATACCATAGTGTATTGCAAAACGCAATACATAATACACTTTCGCACTCTTTTATCTACGGGAGGTGAGCCGGCATGAGCGAGACGCTCCGCGATCTCGTGGTATCGTTGTCATTGAACAGCGATAATTTCACACGCAATATCAAATCCATCAACAAGCAGATCCAGGAAGCGGAATCGGCATTCCGGCTGGCCTCCGCAGGTGTGGAGAATTTCGAGACAACCACGGCAGGTCTGTCCTCCAAATTGTCCACGCTTCAGCGTACCTTTCAGCTGCAGCAGGATGCTGTCGGTCAGTACGAGCGTGCGCTTCAGCAGGCCAGCGATAAGCTACAGGAGTGCTATGCCCGGCAGAACGACTACGCCCAGCGCCTGACGGACGCAAAGGACAAACAGCAGCAGCTGAAAACAGAAGTGGCCAGCGCTGCTCAGGCGTATAAGCACTATAAGAATACGCTGGGCGAAACGGACTCCGCGACCATCGCCGCGAAGGCGAATCTGGACGCTTACAAGGGCGAGTATCGTGCTGCGGTTCAGGAGGTCAAAAAGCTGGAAGGCCAGAACGTCGCGCTGAAAAAATCTACGCAGAACGCGGCGGACGCATTCTCCGCGGCGCAGACCAAACTGAACGGCGCGAAGGGCGCGGTCAAAGAAACCGCCGCCGAGATCGACCAGTGCAACCGCCAGCTCGCCCTTTCGCGCACCAGCTGGGCGTCTGCCGGAGAAGCGATTCAGGCCAGTCAGCGCAGCATCGCTTCCATCGGCAAGCAGATGAAAACCGCCGAGAGCAGCTATCGCCTGGCCGCGGCGGGTGTGAAGGATTTTGATAAATCTGCCGCAGGGCTTACTGCGAAGCTGACGCTGCTTCAGGAGAAACTGGGGCTGCAGCAGAAGGCGGTCGCTGAATATGAAAAGGCGCTGGCCGCCGCGAAAGAACAGCTGCAGGCGGCGCAGCAGGTCAACGATCCGGACAAAATCCGCGAAGCCACCGACGCGGTGCAGGACGCGGAGACCGCGCTCAACAATGCCCGCGCCGCGGTAAAGCAGACGCAGGCGGACATCGCCAGCTGCAATAAAGAGCTGAAAACAGCGCAGTCCGAATGGACGAAGGCCGGAAAAAGTCTGGAATCCTTCGGCAAATCATGCGATAGCGTCAGCAAAAATCTAAACAAGGCCGGAAAGCTGCTCTCCACGACGCTGACCACGCCCATCGTGGCGCTGGGTACGGCGGCGATCAAGTCCTCCATCGATTTCGAATCCTCCTTCACGTCCGTCCGAAAGACCGTGGATGCGACGGAGGCGCAGTTCGACCAGCTGGCGGCTACGTCCAAGAAAATGTCCACCCAGGTTGCGGCGGGCACAGACGAGATCAACGAAGTCATGGCCAGCGGCGGTCAGCTGGGCGTGGCTACGGAACATCTTTCCGACTTCACCCGCGTCATGATCGACCTGGGCAATTCCTGCGAGGATCTGAGCGCGGACGAGGCTGCGACGACCATCGCGCAGTTTGCCAACATCATGGGTACCAGCCAGAGCCAGTTTTCCAACATCGGTTCCTTTCATTCGCTCAGTGAGCTTTGTTCTTAGGTGTTGGTGTCTCTTGCGTTCCCTTCACCTTACATATACATTATACATCGCGCCTTCACTGGATCAGTCGTTCTATTGGTACTCTGCTGTTTTCAAGGCTGTTGATCTTAGATTCATTTGAAACATAAAAAAGCACCTTTCCCCATGGCAAAAACATGTGAAAAAGATGCATAAAAGATGTTAGTTAGTTGATAGAAAGACACATGAAAGATGTTTCTAAGATGCTTGAAAATGCTTGATTTTTCAGCACTTTCAGGGTACTATCTATTCGCAGAATGGTAAATCATTTACCACTTTCCTGTTGGAGAGATGTAGGACTGATTTACAATGGATCTACCAATTGAAATTTGATGTATCAAAAAGGGAACCACCCTTTTCAGAGTGATTCCCTTGAAAACCCTTGATTTTACTGGATTTCTTACTTGCCGAAGTAGCGCTTCAGCAGGCCGGCGAACGCCTTGCCGTGACGGGCCTCGTCGCGGGCCATCTCATGCACGGTGTCGTGGATGGCATCCAGGCCCAGCTCCTTCGCCTTCTTGGCCAGAGCGGTCTTGCCAGCGGTGGCGCCGTTCTCGGCCTCAACGCGGACGGCCAGGTTCTTCTCGGTGGAGTCGTAGACGACCTCGCCCAGCAGCTCAGCGAACTTCGCGGCATGCTCCGCCTCTTCCAGGGCAGCGCGACGCCAGTACTCGCCGATCTCCGGATAGCCTTCGCGATGGGCGACGCGGGCCATGGCCAGGTACATGCCGACCTCGGTGCACTCGCCGGTGAAGTTCTCACGCAGGCCGTCGATGATCTCCTGATCCACGCCCTGAGCGACGCCGACGACGTGCTCGGCAGCCCAGGTCATCTCGCTGCTCTGCTCGATGAACTTGCTTGCGGGGGCCTTGCAGACCGGGCAAACTTCGGGGGCAGCTTCGCCTTCATAAACATAACCGCAGATGGTGCAAACGAACTTCTTCATGATTGTATCCTCCTCATATTGAATGTTGTTTTTTTAGAGCCTAGTTCTCATCTGGCTTACGTGTATTATATAACACATACGGCATCAATTCAAACAGTTTTGCATCAGTTTTCAGAAAATTTTTATTCGGAGAGCTCTGGCAGCGGCGGCGCAAACCTGCGCATTTGAATGCGGTCGTCGATGTAGCTGCGGAAGATGCGCGCTGCCTCCTTCCAGTCCGGACGGTCCACCAGCAGCTGCACCTGGTCGTACTTCGTACGGGGCAGCTTCATCAGGATCCGCCGTGCGCCGTTGGTGATGCGCGGGGCGGAGGATGGGCAGCTCAGGCACACGCAGCCGCCCCGATCCACATCGAAGCGCGCGTCGCCGTTGACGGGCATGCCGCACTTCATGCAGACGTCCATGCGCGGCGCGTAGCCCAGCTGGGCCATGAAGTGCATCTCGAAGGCCATGGTCAGCAGCTCCGGCTGGATGCCGGAGTAGTTGAGATGGGCCAGTGCCCGCAGAGTGATCAGGAACAAGTCCGGCATGGGCACGTCCGGCATGATCGCCGCGTCCAGCAGGTGCAGCCAGTACGCGCCGTGCTGGAGCCGGTCGTAGTCCATGCGAAGGTCGAAGAAGCTCTCCGTAATCTGGCACTGCTCGATGGCGAAGCGCTCGCCGTGCTGGTAGAGCTGAAATTCGCCGCTGACGAAGGGCTCACAGGCGTTGTGCAGCGCCGACTTCTGCTTGCGGCAACCCCGGGCGATGGCGTCGATGCGCCCGTGCTCGGGGGAGAACAGCGTGACCATGCGGTCGTAGTCGGAGTAGTCCGCGCGGCGGATCACCAGCGCGGGGGTGTTGAGGGCGGACATGATGCGTCCTCAGTCCTCGTAGCCCAGCGTGCGCAGATCGCCCGCGCGGTTGCGCCAGTCCAGCCGCACCTTCACCCACAGCTTCAGCATGACCTTGGTGCCCAGCAGGCGCTCGATGTCCACCCGGGCCTGGGAGCCGATCTTGCCCAGCATCGCGCCCTGCTTGCCGATGATGATGGACTTGTGGGACTCCTTCTCGCAGTAGACGTTGGCGTGGATCTCGGTCAGGTTGTCGCTGACTTTCTTGATCTGCAGCATCTCCACGCCCACGCCGTGGGGAATCTCGTCGCGCAGGTTGTTCAGCGCCTTCTCCCGGATGATCTCCGCGCACATCACGCGCTCGGGCTGGTCGGTGATCATGTCGTCGGGGAAGTACTTCGGGCCCTCGGGCATGGCCTCGATCAGCTTCTGGGTCAGCAGATCGATGTTCTCGCCGGTGCGCGCAGAGACGGAGAAGATCTGGTCGAAGTGGAACTCGTTGAGCTCCGCCAACTGGGGCATCAGCTTCTCTGGCGGCACGATGTCGATCTTGTTCACCGCCAGGAAGCGGGGGCAGTTCATGCTCTGGATGTCGCTGAGCACGGCCTTGTCGCCGCCGCCGATGCGCTGGCCGTCCACCACCGCCAGCACCGCGTCCACGCCCTCACGCGCGTCGCTGGCGGACTTCATCATGTATTCGCCCAGCTTGGTGCGTGGCTTGTGCAGGCCGGGGGTGTCCACGAACACCAGCTGCCAGTCCGGGCCGGTGGCCACGCCCAGCAGCTTACTGCGGGTGGTCTGGGGATGGTTGGAGACGATGGCGACCTTCTCGCCGACGATGCGGTTCATGATGCTGGATTTGCCGACGTTCGGGCGGCCCAGGATGGCCACAAAGCCCGAGCGGAATTTCTTTTCAGACAAGTGCGTTTCCTCCGTGTTTGCTTATGATTGCTGGTTGTCGAGTAGATACTCCGGGCCAAAGGAGCCGGGAAGCAGCTCCTCCAGGGTTCGGGTTTCAAAACTGCCGGTACCGGCGGCTCCGGCGATGACGGGCATGTCCGGCCCACAGGCGAACTCCCGCAGCACCTGGCGGCAGATGCCGCAGGGCCAGGCGACGCTGTCGGCGGCGATGGCGATGGCCATGAAGCGGCGCTGTCCGGCGGCGATGGCTCCGCTGGCGGCACAGCGCTCGGCGCAGATCGTCGCGCCGAAGGATGCGTTTTCAAAGTTGCAGCCCTGGAAGGTCTGTCCGTTCTCTGTCAGGATGCACGCACCCACGCTGAAGTGAGAGTAGGGTGAATAGGCGTTCTTGCGGGCCTCCTCGGCCAGGTGAAACAGTTCCTCGTGAGTCATGGTCGTTCCTCCCTTCGGATTGCGCCAGAGGCGCAGTTTTTCCATGGCGCGCTTCTCCATGGCGCGCATCTGCCGCTTCTCGCCCTCCTCCATGTGGTCGTAGCCCATCAGGTGGAAGGCCGAGTGGGCGGTGAGGTAGCCCAGCTCCCGCTTCAGCGAGTGGCCGAACTCCTGCGCCTGCTCCCGGGCGCGGTTCAGGTTCAGCACGCAGTCGCCCAGGTTGATCCATCCCACGCTGGGATCGTACTCCCGGCGCAAACGCTTCGGGTTGTCCCGGGCCGTGGTGCCCTTCGGGAAGCGCACGGTGGGGAAGGAGAGCACGTCGGTGGCGCTGTCCACACCGCGCATCGAAAGGTTCAGCGCGTGGATGGCTGCATCGTCCACCACGCGGATCGCAAAGCCCGCGCCGGAGATTCCCTCCAGCTCCATGCAGACGTTTGCGACATCATTGAGGAATTCTTCGAGGCCCTCCGGACAGCCGGGAACCTCGCATTGCAGCTCAATTGGCATCGCTCTTCACCTCCTGCTGGGGAGCATCCGCCGGTTCGGGCGCGGCCTCCTCCGTCGGATTGGTTTCAGGCTCGGACTGGGTTGTAGTTTCCTCCGCCGGAGCTTCCTCCGCCACGGGTTTGCGCGGCGGGATGCTGATCTCGGGGTACTCGATGCGCTCGTGGAACACGCCGGTGAGCACGGTGACGAAGGTGGAGCAGATCTTGTCCAGATCGCTGAAGGTGAGCGCGGAGTCGTTGAGCTGGCCGTCATCCAGCTTCTCCCGCACCAGCTTGCGGATCAGCGTTTCCATCTTCTCCGGGCTGGGGTTGGCCAGCGTGCGGGTCGCGGCCTCGATGGTGTCAGCCAGCATGACCACGGCGGCCTCCTTGCTGCGGGGGCGCGGGCCCTCGTAGCGGAAGCTGGACACGTCCACGTCCTCGCCGTAGAGCTTCACGGCCTTGTCGTAGAAGTAGAGCGCCAGGGAATCGCCGTGGTGCTGGCGCACGATGTCTACCACTTGGCTGGGCAGGCGATCCTTCTGGGCCATCTGCGCGCCGTCGCGGGGATGGGCGGTGAGGATGGCCGCGGAGACGCGCGGGTCGGTGCGGTCATGCGGGTTGTCGCCCATCTGGTTCTCCTTGAAGTACATGGGCCGCTTGAGCTTGCCCACGTCGTGGTAGTACGCGCCCACGCGGGCCAGCAGGCCGTTCGCGCCCACGGCGGTGGCGGCGGCCTCGGCCAGATTCGCCACGATGATGGAGTGGTGGTAGGTGCCGGGGGCCTCCATCAGCAACCGGCGCAGCAGCGGTTGATTGGGGTTGGAGAGCTCGATGAGCTTGGCATTGGTGGCCAGATTGAACACCAGCTCCAGCAGCGACTGCAGGCCGATGGCCAGCACCGCGCTGAACACGCCGCCGCCCAGCGCCCACAGAGCGTTGGAGAGGGCGGTATTCAGGTTCGAGCTGGAGACCAGGCCGATGGCCATGGTGATGATGAAGTTGGAGGCGGCGATGGCGAAGCCCGCCAGCAGCGTGCCGGTGCGCAGCTGCTTGCGGGAGAGTACCAGCGTAGCGATGGGGCCCGCGGCGAAGGACATCAGCATCACCGAGAACATGGACATGGAGAACAGGCCGTCGGTGGACACCAGCATGGACACCATGAAGCTGACCACGCAGTTGACGAACAGCGCCGTCTTGGTGTCCAGCAGCACGGAGATCAGGATCGCGCCCAGCGCCACGGGCATGAGATAGGAATTCATGCCCCGCACCAGCAGCGAGATGGCGATCTCCAGCACGATGGTGATGCACAGAAGGGACAGCCGCTTGGTATCCTTCAGGATGGCGACGTCGAACTGATACAGGTACAATGCGATGATGCCGCAGAGCACCAGCAGCAGCAGCGCCAGCCCGCCAAACAGCGGAATGTCCAGCGTGTCGTCCGCCAGCAGACCGAGGCTGGAAATGATCTGGTACTGGGACTCGGTGACGATCTCGCCCTCGCGCACGATGACCTCGCGCTTGACCAGCATCTCCGGCTCGACGGCGTCCCGGGCCTTCTGGCGGTTGGCTTCGGTGATCTCCGTGTCGATGAGCATGTTCGGCTGGATGCAGACGCGCAGAATCTCGGAGATGAGCGATACCGCGCCGGTGGGGTACTTTTCGTCCACCAGATCCCGGGTGATGCGGGTCACGGCAGAGGATTCCTGGCCCTCCGGCAGGGTGGAGTTCAGCGTGTCGCGCACACCGGCCACGCCCGCGTCAAAGACCTGCTGCAAAACCTCTGCATCGCTGTGCAGCAGCGCCGAGAGCATGTCCTGGCTCAGACTGAAGGGCGCGCTCTGGTTGATTTCCGACAGCTGCGCCTCCGTCGCATTTCCCGGTATCCTGTCCTGCCACGCTTCCCGGATGGAGAGCAGTGCGTCATAGACCCGCTTCATGTCCTCCAGCACCACGTTGTTGACGCTGGTGTCCACGCTCTTGTAGCTGGGCTCCACCGCGTTGGCGGCGGCCACGCGCAGCAGCTCCGTGGTCACCGTGTCCTCCACGTCCTTGGTAGCGTAGATGGTCTTGCTGGCCGGCTCACCCACGTGGATGTCGTAGGTGTCCGGCGAGATGCCCGCCAGAATCAGCACGAAGATCAGCAGAAAGGTTGCGACGCTGATGAGCACGGTGCGGATCACGCCGTTCAGACGGCTGGATTTGAATCCCGATAGCATCTTCATGAAAAGACTCCTTTACGGCCGCGGCGCAGGCCCCCGGCGGTCGTTGTTTCGCAGCGCGTATTTCTCGTAGGCCTTGACGATGGCCTGCACCAGCTCGTGGCGCACCACGTCGCGATGGGTCAGGCGCACGATGCCGATGTCCTCCACGCCCTTGAGCACCTCCAGCGCCTCCACCAGACCGCTCTTCTTGCCGATGGGCAGGTCGATCTGGGTGACATCGCCGGTGATGACCATCTTCGAGCCCATGCCCATGCGGGTCAGGAACATCTTCATCTGCTCGCTGGTGGTGTTCTGGGCCTCGTCGAGGATGATGAAGGCGTCGTTCAGCGTGCGTCCGCGCATGTAGGCCAGCGGGGCAACCTCGATCGCGCCGCGCTCCACCAGGCGCTGGTAGGCGTCCAGACCCAGCATCTCGTGCAGGGCGTCGTACAGCGGACGCAGGTAGGGGTCCACCTTCTGGGCCAGATCGCCCGGAAGGAAGCCCAGCTTCTCGCCGGCCTCCACGGCGGGGCGGGTCAGGATGATGCGCTCGATCTCCTTGTTCTTCATGGCCACCACCGCCATGGCGATGGCCAGGTAGGTCTTGCCGGTTCCGGCGGGGCCGACTGCGAAGGTGCAGGTGTTCTGCTTGATCGCGTCCACGTAGGTGCGCTGGCCCAGGGTCTTGCACTTCACCTGACGGCCCCGGCTGGTGATGGCGATCACGTCGCGCATGATCTCGCCGATGCGGTCGGCGTTGCCCTCCTCCGCCAGGCCGATGGCGTAGCGGATGCGGGTGCGATCCACCGTCTCGCCCCGGCGGATGATCTCGCTCATCTTCTCCAGCGTCAGCTTCGCCAGCTCCACCTTGTCCGGCTCACCGCTCAGCGCGATTTCGCCGCTCCCGGCCTGAATGTCCACGCCCAGCTCCGCACGGAACAGCGCGATGTTCTCCTCACGCAGACCGAACAGGCCGATGAATTCCTCGGCGGACTCGATGGGCATGTGCTCCGTAATTATCTGACTGTTTTCCAAGTTTCGTTGACCTCCTCAGACAGGACATCCCGCGATGCGGCGATGTCGGTATATATTTCATAGACCGCGCGAACGCGCAGCATGCCTTCTGCCCGGGAGACGTCCTCCCAAGCCGAGGCGAGTTCGTAGTCGATTCCATCCGCAGCAAGCTTCGCCTGAAGCTCCGCGCGGGCGAGAGCCGTGAGATATGCTTTGAGGGCAGCCTCGTCCACGTCCTCACTGTGCTCCTCCACCTCAATGTGGGTGGTGCGCACCACCTCCAGCGGCAGGAACAGCCCCACCACCGGCAGGATCTCCGCATCCAGTTTCTCCGATGCGTAGCCGGCGCATTCCGTGATGGGCATGCTGAAGCCCAGCAGCTCCAGGCGGCATTCGCTCTCGCTGCGCCCGGTGGGCGTGACGATGCGCTTCTCAAGCGGGCCCTGCGCGCCGCCCTCGTACCAGCAGCGGGCGATCACCTCGCCCAGGGCGGAGACGGGGTTCGTCTCCTCCTTGCTCCTGTCCTCCTCGCCGCGAATCAGCGTTTGGCCCCTGCGCACGGTGTCGCCCGGGCGCACGCTGGCCTCGCCGGAGTGCACGGTGACCGACTCCACCACGCCGTCCTGCCGGGCAACCAGATCCCGGGCGCGGGAGATTTCGTAGACCTCGGGCGCGGGAACCTCCGGCGAGGCCTCCACCAGCAGCCGGATGCCCTGCACCCGCACGCCGATGAAACTGTAATCGCCGGCCTCCGCCAGCAGGCGCTTTTGCAGAAGCTCCGCGTCCACCGCCGAGGCCGCCATGCCGGGCTTCAGGCCCTGCTCCGCGATGCAGCTGCGCAGCGCGGAAGCGCTCCCCAGCGCGGCATCGGGGCCGGTGAAGGCCACGTCGATGATCCAGATGCGGCTGAGGAAGCCCCAGCACAGCGCGGCGCAGAGGATCAGCCCCAGCGCAAGCGTCCAGCGGCTGCGCAGGCCCTGCAGCAGCGCAGACAGGCCGCCGTGGCGCAGCACGCGATGGTTCAGGCCGTAGCGCTTGCAGAGCGCCAGCACGATTTCGGCGCTGCGCTCGTCCGTGTCCAGAATCAGCGTTCGCTGTCCGGTTCGCCGCACCCGTGCGAAGCGCGCGCCCCGGGTCAGGCAGCGCTGCAGCAGGCGCTCGGGGTACGCGCCCTCCACCCGTAGCCGCAGGTCATGGTTCATGGCGGCACGCCTCCCCGCAGGGAAGATCCACGTGGCGGATCTCGCCCCGGATCACCAGCGCGTCCCGGCGCACCTCCGACAGGCTCAGGCCGCTGCCCGCAACCTCGATGGCTCCGCAGCGCGTGGCCAGGGAAATTCTCTCCTGCGTGAACTCCAGTATGCCGCAGTGGTTCTCCACCAGCAGCGAGTGCCCGCCGATGGAGGTGATGCGCGCCGTTCTGCCCGAGAGGTCCGAGAGCCATTCCAGCGCAGGAGAGCTCGGGCGCGGGCCGCGTCGGTTCTTCATATCGTCACCCCGCAGATCGTCTTTTGTTCAACGATATGCGCCTGGGGACGCGTTCCGAACCGGCGGAGCCGCAGCACAGCGATTCAGGACATGGAAATATCTAAAATTATCCAACTATATTATACACGATGGAGAGGTACAAATGCAAGCCATGGACGCAAATCGCTGAAATTGCGTTGCGGGGATCGAAGGGGAATGGTATAATTATAATCGGAGGGGATATATCTTGATACGAATCGGGAAACTGGAGCTGCCTGCGGGCGCGGTGCTCGCGCCCATGGCCGGGGTGAGCGACGCGGCCATGCGCCTGCTGTGCCACGAGCAGGGCGCGGCCTGGAGCGTGAGCGAGATGCTCTCGGCGAAGGGCTGGATCTACTCCGGCGGAAAGAATCGCAACGCCCGGGAGCTGCTGACCCGGTTGCCGGGGGAGGGCGTCGCCGCCTTGCAGCTGTTCGGCAGCGATCCGCAGATCATGGCGGACGCGGCGCAGGAGCTGGTCTCCGCAGGCTTTGATTTCTACGACATCAACTTCGGCTGTCCCGCGCCGAAGATCACCGGCAATGGCGAGGGCAGCGCGCTGATGCGCGATCCGCAGCAGATTGGCCGCATCGTGCGGGCCGTGGCGGACGCGGTGGAGGTTCCTGTGACGGTGAAGATTCGCGCGGGCTGGGACGCGGAGCACATCAATGCGGTGGAGGTTGCGCAGATCTGCGAACAGGCGGGCGCGGCGGCCATCGCGGTGCACGGGCGCACCCGCATGCAGCAGTACGCCGGACATGCGGACTGGAGCGTCATCCGGGAGGTGAAGAAGCGCGTGTCGGTGCCGGTGTTCGGCAACGGCGACGTGCGCAGCGGCGCGGACGCGCTGCGGATGCTTTCTGAGACCGGCTGCGACGCGGTGCTGGTGGCCCGGGCGGCGGAGGGCAATCCCTGGCTGTTCGCGGAGATCCGTGCGGCGCTGGCGGGGGAGGACTACATTCCGCCCACGCCCAGGCAGCGGGTGGAGATAGCGCTGCGCCACTTCGAGCTGGAGCAGCAGCTGCACGGGGAGCGCGGCGGCATGCTGGAGATGCGCAAGCACATCGCCTGGTACATCTCCGGGATGCGGGGCGCGGCGCGCTTCCGGGAGCACATCAACGCACTGGAGAGCGCCGAGGCGGTAAAGGCTGCCCTCACGGAGTTTGCCGAGGCTGCGCAGTAGGGCGGGATGCCTTCATCCCGCCGCATACGGGGTGCCCTCACCCCGCCGCTGGCGGTATGCCCACATCCCGTCGCATATTGGAAAAAATGGCGAAGCTGCGCACGAACATCTTGAAAAAACGGATTTCTGTGGTATAATTATCTTGTGACAGAATGTTATGACATTCAATGTTATGCTGAGTTATGACTGTCGATGAAAGGAACGGGAGTCCCAATGCTGGAAGACCACAAGCTGGACAAATCCACACCGGTACCGCTCTATTTTCAGTTGAAGAGTCTGCTGCTGGAGGAAATCAAGAACAACGAATATCCGGTGGACAGTCTGATTCCGACGGAAAAGGAGATTTCCGAAATGTTTCAGATCAGCCGCACCACCGTGCGCCAGGCCATCACAGAGCTGGTGCAGGCGGGCTGGCTGTACCGCATCAAGTCCAAGGGAACCTTCGTGGCCCGGGTGAAGATCAAGCAGGACTTCATCAAGCGTTTGGAGCCCTTCAACGAGCAGATTGAGCGCACCGGCCGCGTGCCGAGCACGCAGATGCTGGCCTTCGAGGTGCTTCCAATGCCGGAGCGCGTGGCGGAGGTGTTCGGGGTTGCCCCGGGCACCAAGGCGGTGTACATGCACCGTCGGCGCTGTGCGGACGGCGATCCCATCGTGACGGTGGAGACCTACCTGCCCTACGACGCCTGCGCGTTCATCCTCAAGCACGATATGAGCCAGGAGTCGATGTACCATCTGCTCTCCACCCGGGAAAAGACCCGCATCTGCCGCGTGAACCGCATCCTGGAGGCGGTGGCGGCCAACGTGCGGGATGTGGAGCGCCTGGACATGGCGCGGGGCAAGCCGGTGCAGCTGTTCAAGACGGTCGGCTACAATCAGATGGACGAGCCCATCGAGTATTCCATCGCCCGCTATCGCGGCGACCGGAACCGCTTTGAAATCGATTTGCAGGTCGATACCACCCCGCAATGACACCCCTCGGGTGGGCTTCGACCCTCCATTTATGCAAGCAAATATCATGACAATACGACGTTACATCCTGAGACCAGAGTCGGACGAACGAATAAAGGAGAGAACAACATGATCAAGCTGCCTGAATCCGCGACCAAACCCACCATGTACTTCATCGGCGTCACCACCGGCCAGTCCTCCATCATGAAGATTTTCCCGATCTGGGCCGAGGCGCTGGGCCTGGACACCTGCATCAAGGGCATCGACATCAGCCTGCACGCCCCCGCCGAGGACTACCGAGCGGCAGTGGAGTTCATCAAGAACGATCCGCTGTCCCTGGGCGCGCTGGTCACCACCCACAAGATCGACCTGTACAACGCCTGCAAGGATCTGTTCGAGTACTTCGATCCCTACGCGCTGCAGTTCGGCGAGATTTCCTCCATCTCCAAGAAGGACGGCAAGCTCTGCGGCCACGCCAAGGATCCCATCTCCGTGGGCCTGGCGCTGGACTCCTTCGTACCGGCGGATCACTGGAAGAAGTATCCCCAGGCCCAGGCCTGCGTGCTGGGCGCCGGCGGAAGCGCGCTGGCGGTGTGCTCCTATCTCCAGAATGAGAAGCACGGCGACAACGTGCCCGCGCGCATCAACATGAACAACCGCTCCGTGCCGCGTCTGGCCGAGGCCATCCATCTGCTGGGCGAGAGCCGCGTGCCGATGAGCTTCCACCTTTGCCCCACTGCGGAGTGGAACGACAAGGTCGTGGAGGCGCTGCCCGAGGGCTCCATCGTCATCAACGCCACCGGCATGGGCAAGGACCGTCCCGGCTCCCCGCTGACCGACAGCTGCAAGTTCCCGAAGCACGGCATCGTGTGGGAGTTCAACTATCGCGGCTCCCTGGAGTTCATGCACCAGGCCGAGGCACAGCAGCAGGAGCGCGCGCTTCAGATCGAGAACGGCTGGACCTACTTCATCCACGGCTGGACCCAGGTCATCGCCGAGGTCTATCACATCGACATCACCGGCGAGCGCCTGGCCATGTGCGACCGCCTTGCACGCTGAGGAAAACGGGAGGCGAGCATCATGAAAGAGAAAATTCTGACCACGCCGCGCTCCTACGGCAAGAACATGCCCCAGCTCTTTGAGCAGCTGGAAAATGCGGGCTACGAGGTCGTGCGCAACACCACCGGCGGCATCCTGGAGAAGGAGCAGATGAAGGAGCTGATCGCGGACTGCGCCGGCATCATCGTGGGCGTGGATCCGCTGGACGCGGAGGTTCTGGCCTGCGCGCCGAAGCTGCGTGCCATCGCCAAGTACGGCGTGGGCGTGGACAACATCGATCTGGACTACTGCAAGGCGCACGGCATCAAGGTCAGCCGCACCGTGGGTGCGAACAGCGAGGCCGTGGCCGACTACGCCATGACGCTGATGATGGCCGTGGCGCGCAAGGCCGCGATGATCGACCGCCGCTGCCGCAGAAAGGACTGGGGCAAGATCTCCACCCGCGACGTGAGCCACGCCACCCTGGGCCTGTTCGGCCTGGGTGCCATCGGCAAGCACGTTGCCAGGCGCGCGCAGGGCTTCGATATGAAGGTTCTGGCCTACGATCCCTACTGGCCGGAGGAGTATGCGCGGGAGAACAACATCGAGCGCGCCGACGCGGAGACGATCTTCCGCACGGCGGACTTCATCTCGCTGCATCTGCCTCTGATGGATTCCACCCGCAACTTTGTGGGCGAGAAGGAGCTCGCCATGATGAAGAAGGATGCGATCCTCATCAACACCGCCCGCGGCGGCCTGATCGACGAGGCGGCGCTGCTCAAGGCCCTGAAGGAGGAGCGCATCTACGGCGCGGGCATCGATGCCTTCGCCCACGAGCCGCCGGAGGATCCGGCCTGGTTCGAGCTGGACAACGTGGTGCTGGGCTCCCACTGCGCCGCATCTACCCGTGGCGCGACGGAGAACATGGGCACCATGGCCACAGAGAACATCATTCGCGATCTGGCCTGACGTGAAGGGGGAGAGCTTCCCCCTTCATCGCTGTCTGCAAAGGAGAGACGACCATGAAATACGTAATCGCACACGATCTGGGCACCTCCGGCAACAAGGCGACACTGTTTTCCGAGGAGGGCCGTCTGATCGGCTCCACGGTGTACAGCTATGGCTGCCACTACTTTAACGACAACTGGGCGGAGCAGGATCCCGACGACTGGTGGAAGTCCATCTGCGATACCACCAAGGGCCTGATCGCCAAGACCGGCATCGACAAGCGCGACATCGCCGCAGTGTCCTTCTCCGGACAGATGATGGGTTGCCTGTGCGTGGATAAGGCGGGCAATCCCCTGCGCCCGTCCATCATCTGGGCGGATCAGCGCGCCCAGGCGCAGCAGAACGCCATCGACGAGCACATCTCCCTCTCGGATTACTACCACATCGTCGGCCACCGCAACGCCGCCAGCTACGGACTTCAGAAGTTGATGTGGGTGCGGGACAACGAACCGGACATTTATAAAAACACCTACAAGACCCTCAACGCCAAGGACTACATCGTGCTCAAGCTCACCGGAAAGTTCTGCACCGAGCCCTCCGATGCGTCCTCCAACGCCTGCGTGGACCTCAAGACCTTCTCCTGGTCGGAGAAGATCGTGGACATCTCCGGCATCGACCCGGACAAGCTGCCCGAGATCGTGCCCTCCACCAGCGTGGCGGGCGGCGTGACCCGGGAGGCGGCCGAGGCGACCGGACTTGCCGTGGGCACGCCGGTGGTCATGGGCGGCGGTGACGGCGTGTGCGCCAACGTGGGCGCGGGCTCCGTGCGTCCGGGCCAGACCTTCTCCTGCATGGGCTCCTCCGCGTGGATCGCCACCACCAGCGACAAGCCGGTGTTCGACGAGCAGATGCGCACCGTGACCTGGGCCCACATCGTGCCCGGCATGTATTCGCCTAACGGCACCATGCAGGCCGCGGGCCTGAGCTACTCCTGGCTGAAAAACCAGATCTGCAAGTATGAATCCGCCGAGGCGGAGAAGCTGGGCGTGAGCGCCTACGATCTCATCAACCAGGAGATCGCGGAGAGCCCGGTGGGCGCTAACGGCGTCATCTTCCTGCCCTACATGCTGGGCGAGCGCGCGCCGCGCTGGAACCCGGATGCGAAGGGCGCGTTCATCGGCCTGAAGATGGAAAACGAGCGCCGCGACGTGCTGCGCAGCGTGCTCGAAGGCGTGACCATGAATCTGGGTATCATCCTGGAGATCCTGCGCCAACATCTGACCATCGACGAGATCCTGGTCATCGGCGGCGGCGCGAAGGGCGCGGTGTGGCGGCAGATCATGGCCGACGTCTACAATGCGCGCATCAAGGCGCCCTCCATGCTGGAGGAGGCCAACTCCATCGGCGCGGCCCTCACCGGTGGCGTGGGCGTGGGCCTGTTCAAGAGCTTCGACGACATCGACCGCTTCCTGGACATCACCGCCGTGCACGAGCCGAATCCCGAGGCCGTGAAGGCCTACGGCCCCGTGAAGGAGCTGTTCGAGCTGTGCTACGAATCCCTGCTGCCGGTCTACCGGAGGATGGCGGGAAAGTAAGCATGGATACAGCACAATCCCTCCGCAGCGACGCGGAGGGATTGTGCTGTCGGTATAAAACAGACATGACCACCTGACTGACGGGTGGTCATGCCTGTTTCCGCTCAGAACTTCCGGAAGCGCTCGTAGCGCTCCTTTTCGATGTCCTCGCCGGACATGCAGCGATAGCGCTTCACGAAATCCAGAATGCCGCGGCGCATGATGCGGGCGATCCGATCCACGGTCTCCTCCGTCGCACCGCCGAATTCGGGGATGATGCGGTCGATGACGTGCAGCTCGGCCAGATCCTGCGCCGTCAGCTTCATGAGGTTGGCGGCCTCCTCCGCGCGGCTCTCGGTCTTCCACAGGATCGAGGAGTAGCCCTCCGGCGAGAGGATGGCGTAGGTGGCGTTCTCCAGCATCCAGACCTCGTTGCCCACCGCCGTCGCCAGCGCGCCGCCGCTGCCGCCCTCGCCCACGAAGATGCACAGCGTGGGCACCTTGAGAGCGGCCATGGTCTGAATCGAGCGCGCGATGGCCTCGCCCTGGCCGCGCTCCTCCGCGTCGATGCCGCAGAACGCGCCCGAGGTGTTGATGAAGCTGATCACCGGGCGGTGGAACTTCTCCGCCTGCTGCATCAGCCGCACCGCCTTGCGGTAGCCCTCGGGCTTGGGCATGCCGAAGTTGCGCTGCACGCGCTCCTGCAGGGTCTTGCCGCGCATGTCCGCCAGCACCGTCACCGGATGCCGCCCGATGAAGGCGAGGCCGCCCACCAGCGCCTGATCGTCTCCGAAGCAGCGGTCGCCGTGAAGCTCGCGGAAGTCGGTGAAAATGCGGAAGATGTAGTCCATCGCCGTGGCGCGCTCGCCGCTGCGGCAGAGCCTGACCTTCTCCCAGGCCGTCGGCCTGCGATGGCGGTACAGCTCGTCGCCGTCGAAATCGAAGTGGCGCTCCGCCGGCGCGAGCACCCGCAGCGCGGGGCCGTCCTGGGGTGCGGGATGGACGCTGAGCAGGTAGCGCAGTTCTTCCTTCAGCTCGCTGCGCTCCACTACGCCGTCCTCCATGCCGTGCTCCAGCAGAAACTCCGCCGTCTGGAAGCCCTCCGGCAGGCTGCTGCCGATGGTCTGCTGGATCACCCGCGGGCCCGCAAAGCCCACGCGCGCGTGGGGCTCCGCCAGAATCACGTCGCCCAGCATGGCGAAGCTGGCCGTCACGCCGCCCATGGTAGGGTCGGTCAGCACCGCGCAGTAGAACAGCCCGGCCTCCGAGTGGCGGCGAACCGCTGCCGCCGTCTTCTCCATCTGCATCAGCGAGATGATTCCCTCCTGCATGCGTGCACCGCCGGAGCAGCAGAACAGCACCACCGGGAGCCTGCGCTCCGTCGCACGCTCAAAGGCCAGCGTAATGCGCTCGCCCATGCAGTGGCCCATGCTGCCGATCATGAAGTTCGGATCGCACACGCCGACCACCGCCTCGAAGCCGCCGATGTGGCCGCGGCCGATGGTCACCGCCTCGCTGCTGCCGCTCTTTTCCCGCGCCGCATCCAGCTTCTGGGGGTAGCCCGGGGTCTTCAGCGGATCGCAGGTGCCGATCTCCTCGAACCAGGGCTCGAAGGCCGCGTCGTCCAGCACCATGCGCAGGCGCTCGCGCGCGCCGACAGGCATGTACCTGCCGCAATCCGGGCAGACGTACAGCTGCGCAGCAGCCTCCTCCGCCCCATGAACCGCCTTGCATCCGGGGCAGGTTACGCTCCTGCGGCCCGGCTCCAGCGTGCACTCCGTTCCGGTGGCATAATTCGCGCCGGAGCGATTTCTCTTCCAGAATGCGATCATCCGTTTTTCACCCGTATATTCGTCCAGACTGGCAGTGTGCCGCGGCACCTGCCCTTCCGGCGCGGGTTCATACGGCACAAATTCAACATTTTATAATTTTATGCCCTTCGTTTGAAAATATCGAGTAAATCAGCAAAAAAAAGCGAAAAAACTCTGAAAAATTTTGGGCGTGAGGGGAAGGCTGGGAACGGAATATCTGCGTCAAGCCGGAGTTTTTCGCACGCCGGGACGATGCGATATGGCGCTTGAAAAGCGGCGGCTGCCCAATACGGACAGTCGCCGCTTCACATATCACTCCCAGGACAGGAAACTGCACGGGATTATTCGGCAGACGCAGTTTCTTCCGTTTCCAGCGAGATTCTGACGATGTTGTGCATCTCCACATCGCCCAGAGCAATGCAGAAGACGCTCCGCGCCTCGTCCCGGCGCACCGCCAGCTTCCGCTCCTCCGGGTAGACCTGCACGGCCTCGCGCACCCGGCCCAGTGCGTCGGAGATCTCCAGCACACCGCCCGGAATGGGGGTTGTCGCGCCGCCGGAGAGCCTTGCCATGGCGGAGATCTCGTGCACGATCAGCCCGCCGCCGTCGTTCTGACGGTAGAAGGACAGCTCCAGCACATCCCGCAGCTCCGTGCGCAGCGCCACGCCCGGCGCGATGTACTTCTCCGTCAGGTCGCAGATCAGCGTGCGCAGCCAGGGGTACGCGCCGGGGAACATGGTGCACATGTCGAAGCCCAGCGTGACCACATATCCCGCGCCCACGCGGTTTTCGCAGATCGCCGGATCGCCGTTCTCCCGACCCGGCTGGGGATTGCCCCAGTTGATCCACTCGGTGGGACTCAGCTTCACCGCGGGATCGATGAAGCTGCCCAGCGCCGCCGCGCCGTCCAGGCGAAGCCTGAGCTGATAGCCCTCCACCGGCGGTGTGGTCTGGGGCGCGTGCCTCCAGATCGCATCGTCGCCCGGCCGGATGTAGCCGCACCACTTGTTCTTGCGATAGCTCTCGTCCTTCCCCTCGAAGTGGCAGCCCATCAGCTCCGCCAGCGCGAAGTCATCAAGCGCGTTGCCCCTTGCATCCAATACGCCGTTCTCACCGGAGAGCAGCAGCACGCCGCCCTGCTCCACGAACCTGCGCAGCAGCTCTGCCGCCGCATCGCCGATGTGGAACACGTTGGGTAGGATCAGCATTTTCAGCCCCCGCAGCGCCTCCTCGCTCAGCTCCGTGTCCGGGAGGATCCTCCAGGGGAGCTTTGCGTAATCGCACATCTGCATCGCGCCGAGGATCGCCTGGCGGTGCAGGCCGCTGGTCAGCGCGCGGCTGATGGAGCGCATGGGCATGGGCTGATCCACCCGCAGCGCGTCGGCCTGGTCGCTCTGCACGACGCCGATCTCCGCATAGACGCTGCGGTTTTCCAGATGCGGCTGGAACTTTTCCACCTCGCGGTAGGCCGCGCCGATGCGCCGCGCCTCCTCCATCTCCAGCGAACCGTCCGTGCGCAGGGATTCGCTGTACAGAAACACGTGGCAGCCCTGGGCGGCGATCTCCGCAGTGGCGAGCTTGTAGAGGTTGACGCTTTCGTAGTTGTACACCCGGGACACGTTTCCGGGGCCCAGCTGCACGGGCTTTCCGCCGGAGGTATCCCGGGCGTAGGCCCCGGAGAGCCAGTTCCCTGCCCAGGGCTCGGTGTACATGTAGTCCAGCCCGTCGCGGATGTGCTTGGGATAGTGGGCGGCGAAGTTCACCGTCAGCGCAAGCTCCGGGTCGATGGATTTGACAACCTTCTTTACGTCCTCCAGCATCCGCGCGGCGCTCTCGTCCAGGAATTCCACCAGATCCTCGTTCTTTGCCATCAGCTCCGCGTCCGTGCGCGGCGCGTCGTAGCCGAAGCGCTCCTGAAAGCGCTTCCGGCAGGCCGCGCAGTAGCACATGGACTTTCCGAAGATGTCGATGAACAGGCTATCGGGGTGGAAGCGTTCCACGATCTCCCGCAGCTGGCCGAGAATGTAGGCGCGGTAGTCCGTCTCGTAGCAGGGCATGCCCCAGCGGGCGTTGCTGGAGTTGGTGGGCATGCCGCAGACCAGTGGCACGCCGTCGCGGTTGATGGTGCTCCACTCCGGATGCGCCTTGGGCGCGTAGGAATCGTATTCAAAGCAGTAGTAGGCCGTGAACTCGATCCCATGTCGGCGGAGCACCGGCACCAGCTCCCGCACCCAGTCGCGCTCGCCCAGGGCGGGGTGCTTCTTTCCGATGGCCGTGTCGTAGTAGCTGTACCCCCAGTGGTCCTTGCAGTACAGCATGAGGTGATCCAGGTTCGCCTCCTCGATGAAGCGCTCCCACTCCGCAGCGTCCAGCTTTTCAAGGCTGACGCCCGGCAGATCCGGCGTGTGATGGTCCACCAGATAGCCGCGATAGGTCTTCTGATACAGGTCAGACATCGTGTATTCCTCACATTTATGCTGGAAATCAAACTTGGAGAGAGATAAAGCAGGCTCAAACAGGTAAAATGCAGCAATCCACAACCTGAGGGAGAAAAGCTTTGTCCAGAAAGGATTATAGCGCAGAACCGTTGAAAAGGGAAGGACACAGATCGCATAGTCAGAAGAAACCGACGCAGGAACTGCTGATCGACAACCATCCACGCAATGATCGGAACCCGGGCACAAGCTCCGGCGGCGTCACGCTCCACCTACCGCAATTGCAGGGCAGGGCGATCCTGACAGGCAAAGCAATCCCGCCCGGGCCACGGCAGAACGGAGGTTCGGGCGGGATTCTATTGTGCGCCGAACAGGCAAGATGAAACCCCCAGTTGAACTGGGGGTGAAGAAAAAGACTTAGAGATAAAGGCCTCCAATGCTATACTGAAAGCGGTGTGG
>SFNY01000030.1 GCA_004554085.1 Clostridiales bacterium
AACAGCGCCCTTCGCCGCATTGTATGCACACATGGAGAAGTCCGCACTGATGCCTGAAACAGAGGACATATTGATGATGGTTCCGCGCTGCTTTTCAATCATCATCGGCATGAGATAATAGCAGCAGAGCCATACGCCACGCAGATCCACAGAAAGAATTCGATCAAAATCCGCCGGCGTGGTTTCAAGGAGACGTCCCGCCAGATGTATACCCGCGTTGTTAAACAGGACATCGCATCCATTGAATTCCGAACGAACGAATGCAGCCAGCTCTTTGACGTCCTCTTCCTTGGATACATCGCACTGCTTGAAGCGAACACTGCGATCGAGGTTCGCCTCCTTCAGCTTTTTCATGACACTGTTGCCCTTATCCGCATTGGTTCCAACAAAAACAACGTTTGCATGGTTTTCTGCAAAGAGCTTCACTGTTGCCTCGCCAATGCCGGAAGTTCCTCCGGTGATTACGGCTGTGATTCCCTTCAACATTTTATCTTACCCCCTTCCAATCGCTTTCAATCCAATATCAGCTCCAGGTTCTGTCGTGAGACCATTCCGTATTCCAGTCGTCCGTGCATTCCCAGAGTCCCTTCACGCGGCTGTGCATATGCTCACGAATCACTTCATCATTCAGGTCCGTAATTCCCAGGCCCGGCGCATCGCTCACCTGTACATAACCATCCTTGATGATCGGTTTTGCAGGGCCTTCCACAAGATCCGCCCACCAGGGAATATCATTTGAATGATGCTCGAGCGCCAGGAAATTGTGCGTTGCAGTAGCGGTATGCGCCGCTGCCATGAAGGCAATCGGGCTTTCCGCATTATGGATCGCCATCGCTACGCCATGCTGCTCTGCAAGCTCGCCAATACGCTTGGTCTCCATCATGCCGCCAGCGGTCAGGATATCCGGATGAATGACAGAAAGTGCATTTGCCTCCAGCAAAGGCCGGAAGCTATCGCGCAGATACATATCCTCACCGGTGCAAAGCGGAACCGCCGTTTCAGAGGCGATGCGCTTGAACATCTCTGTATGCTGCCACGGCACCAGATCTTCAGCCCATGCGATACCGTATTTTTCCAATCTGCGCAGCAGGCGGATGCAATCCTCAACACCCACATGCCCGATATGATCGATGCAGATCGGGATGTCATATCCGACCACCGCCCTTGCATCAGCCATATACTGCTCCAGGAAATCAAGTCCCTTTTCCGTGATATGGATTCCACTGAAGCCATGCTCAATATTGTACAAATCGTATATGCGCTTTTCAAGGATATTCTCTTCCGGCGTTTTCCCACCGCGCTTAAACTTCGGCATATCGGGGAACGCACGCATATCATCAAGGATATCCTGCGGTCCAACAAGCGTTCCGGGTTCATCGAGCAGAAGATCAATGCCAATATCCATTTTTAAAAGCGTATACCCGCGCTCCTTGCGGCGAAGAAGCGCTTCTCCCATTGCGCGTCCATCATGTTTTCCGTATACATCGGTATCACAGTATACACGAACGCGATCACGGTATTTTCCACCCAGAAGCTGATAGCACGGCACACCATAAGCCTTGCCGACAATATCCCAGAGTGCAACCTCGATGCCGCTCACCCCGCCGCCCTGACGAGCGGGGCCGCCGAACTGCTTAATGCGGTTAAAAAGGCGATCTACATCAAGCGGATTCTCGTTCAAAAGACGGCTCTTGAGCATCAGCGCATAATACTTGCTGGCAAAATCGCGAACCTCGCCAAAGCCTACGATTCCCTGATTCGTATAAATCTTGATAAGTGAGTTTTCAAACGGACTACCTTCAATATCAGCAAAACGAATATCCGTTATCCGCAATTTTGAGGGAGCAGAACAGGTGTTAATCCGCTGCTGAATCTGCTCTGATAGCTCATAGTTCTTCATATAATATTTCCCCTTTCATTTATTTTGTCTGTATTTTTATAGTACAGGCAGAAAAAGCAGATGTCAATAATTCACAAGAGTGATTTTTCTTTCACATTTTACAATCATTTAAGACACTGTAAAAGTGCCGCTCCGATAATAGCCATGACAACACCGCATGACCGCCCAATAAAAGAGCCGGCATGACTGCCCTGCTGATGTTTCAGAAGCTTTTTGTGGGAAACTCCTGTTCGCCTGCAAGGCAAGCCCAATCAGGCCGTCAGGAAACGCATGCCAGCAAGAATCCGGTTTACAGGCGCTGCGGGGCATGCTTGCCGCTGTGCGGCTTGTCTATGTTCACAGGAAACATGTCTGTCGGAAAGGATTTCCTGGCCGTTTCCGCTGCACGCTTCGGCGCAGGCGATCCCTTCCGCACACGGATTGCCCGATAAACTTGTCTGGGACATGCTCTTCCAGGCGCAGCCGTTGAAGAGCTTCTGAAGCATGGCGACGAAAATGTTCAAGAGCGGATGCAAGTAGAAAAGCAGCAGAAGAAAAAGAATATGCTTCAGGGATGTATTAACGGGCAGCAGGAGCCAGAATTCGGCCCCGACACAGAAAAAAACCAATCAAACCAAGGTAAAAAAAGAGTACAATTTGTTGAAAACTTCAATTTTTGGGGTATAATGGAATATGGTACTGTGTATCACAATCACGACCCGAAAAGGAGAATGCTACAATGAAAAAGTTCATGGCCCTTCTTCTGGCAGTCCTGATGGTTCTGGGCTGCACCGCGATGGCAGAGACCGTCAAGATGGACAAGCTGACCTTCCAGTTCGTTCCCTCCAAGGATGCCGACGTCATTATCACCGGCACCGCAAACCTGCCTGAGCTGGTTCAGGCCGAGATGGCCAAGCTCGGCTACGAGATCGGCGAGGTTGAAATCTCTGTCGGCACCAGCTACGAGGCCACTGGCGAAGCCATGTGCGCCGGCTCCATCGACGTCGGCTGGCTTCCGGGCGGCACCTACGCCATCTACAGCCAGAATCAGGAAGTGGACGTCATTCTGACTGCAACCCGCGCGGGCCTGTCCAACGACAGCGAGGATCCCACCACCTGGAACGGCGATGCAAACAAGACCCTGCCCACCGACGAGCAGGTGACCTTCTATCGCTCTCTGATCTACGCCACTCCCTCCGAGTACGGCCGCGAGCTTGCTGCCAAGGTGAACGCCGGCGAAACCCTGACCTGGGATGAGCTGAACGCCGCCACCTGGGCCGTCGCCAACACCTCCTCCTCCGCCGGTTACATCTATCCCACCATGTGGCTGATGGAGAACTACGACGGCAAGAAGGTCTCCGATCTGAGCAACGTCGTCCAGCTGGGCTATGCAGACGCCTTTGCACAGGCTGCCGCCGAGCAGGTTGACATCATCTGCTGCTATGCAGACGGCCGCCGCGACTACGAAGCCGCCTGGAACCTGCCCACCGATCAGGCCGACGAGACCGGCAAGGCCGGCATGGGCCGCGAGGACAGCATCTGGAACGAGATGAACGTCATCGGCGTCACCCAGGGCATCTACAACGATACCGTCGCCGTGACCACCGCCAAGGAGGACATCTACAATCCGGAGTTCATCAGCGCGCTGCAGACCGCTCTGATCAACATCATCAACACCGAGGAAGGCCAGGCCATCTTCTCCGTGTACAGCCACACCGGCTACGCCGTGGCCTCCGATTCCGACTATGACGGCGCCCGCGCTGCTCTGGCAGTTGTTCAGTAAACGAATCGCACAAGTTTCCCGAAGCCCTGCTCCACGATCTGTGGCGCGGGGCTTTTCTCATTATTCTTTCTGCTCAAATTTCTCTGCATTTATGATGCATTTTTGATGCAAATCCGCTTGCACCGTACGGATTGTGCATGCTATAATTGAAATGGATTTTTGTGCAAAATATGGAAACGCGGCAAAAGAGGTGCTTCGGGTGATTGAATTCAAGAATGTAAGCAAAACCTATCCAAACGGCGTAAAGGGTCTGAAGAACATCAACCTCACCATTGACCAGGGCGAGTTTGTGGCCATCATCGGCCTGTCGGGCGCGGGCAAATCCACGCTGATCCGAACGATCAACCGCATGATTGACGTGACCGAAGGACAGCTGGTTGTGGACGGCGTGGACGTGATGACCCTGCACGGCAAGGCAATGCGCCGCTTCCGCAGAAAGATCGGCATGATCTTCCAGTCCTTCAACCTCGTGACGCGCTCCACTGCCATCAAGAACGTACTCACCTCCATGGTGCCGGACATGGGCTTCTTCCGCGTGCTGCTGGGCCTGTTCAGCCGCGACCAGAAGATCAAGGCCCTGGAGGCGCTGGACAAGGTGGGCATTCTGGACAAGGCCTACACCCGCTGCGACCAGCTCTCCGGCGGACAGCAGCAGCGTGTGGCACTGGCGCGCACGCTGAATCAATCCCCCACGATCATCCTGGCGGACGAGCCTGTGGCCGCGCTGGATCCGGTGACGGCCCATCAGGTGATGAGCGACTTCAAGCGCATCAACGAGGAAATGAACATCACTGTGCTGATCAACATTCACCACGTGGATCTGGCGCTGAAGTACGCCTCCCGCGTGATCGGCATTCGCGCCGGCGAGATCGTCTACGACGGCCCCACCACCGACGTGACGCAGGAGGTTCTGGATTCGATCTACAACGGCGCTGCCGTTCCGCAGGCGGGTGAATGAAATGGCGAGAAAGAAGAAAGCCACCGCGGAATACCGCGTGCCACTGTTTGACCGGATCTTCAAGCCGGAAATCATCACCTTGCCCAACGGAAACCAGGTTAAGCGGCCGCGCTCCCGCATGCCGCTGATCCTGCTGGTGCTGCTGATCGTGGTCTGGGGCTCGATCAAACTCAC
This sequence comes from Clostridiales bacterium, assembly GCA_004554085.1. Classification (GTDB taxonomy): domain Bacteria; phylum Bacillota; class Clostridia; order Christensenellales; family Aristaeellaceae; genus SFTH01. The sequence goes on from SFNY01000030.1 coordinate 4,795, forward strand.
GGGCTTCGATCTGGGCATCATCATCCGCCGCGGCAACCAGTTCACCGTGATCCTCAAGCAGATCTTTCAGCCGGACTTCTCCTACTTCTCCAAGGTGCTCAGTCCGCTGCTGGACACCATCAAGATGTCCATTCTGGGCTCCGTGCTGGGCGCGACGCTGGCGCTGCCCTTCTCCGTGGTGGCGTCCTCGAACATCAACCGCAGCGGCTGGTCCGTCGCGGTGCTGCGCTTTCTGCTGAACATCGTGCGCACGCTGCCCACGCTGATCATCGCAAAGTTTGCGGCGCTGATCTTTGGCCTGGGTACCTTCGCCGGAACCGTGGCCATCACCGTATTCACCTTTGGCGTGGTCTCCAAGATGATGTACGAGGCCATCGAGACCATCGACATGGGCGCCTTCGAGGCCATGGAGTCCGCCGGTGGCAACAAGTTCCAGTCCTTCTGGACGGCCTGCTTCCCCCAGATTCTACCCACCTACCTGTCCTATTGCCTGTACAGCCTGGAGATGAATATCCGCGCGGCGGCCATCCTGGGCTACGTGGGTGCAGGCGGTCTGGGCCTGCTGATCAACGAGCGCGTCGGTTGGCGCGACTATCACGGTCTGGGCATGGTACTGCTGGCGCTGTTTGTGGTGGTTTTCATCATTGAAAACACCAGCCAGTACCTGCGCAAAAAGCTGAGCTGAGGAGGATCGGAAACATGGCAAAGAAACAAAACAAACTGCTGACCGATCGTCCGGTATCGATCGAGGAGGCCTATGAGCTGCGGCCGCGACTGTGGTGGCTGTACACCCTCATTCTGCTGATCGTTGTGGCGCTGCTGACCTGGTCCGGCACCGCTGTCAAATTCGAGGGCTTTGCAAACAAGGGCATCGAGGTGGCCAAGGGCGTGTGGAACGGCCTGACCCACCCGGATACCAAGCTGCTGTTCAACCTGACGGACGAGGGCGTGCCCTACCAGCTGTTCCAGACGGTGGCCATCGCCGTGCTAGGCACGCTGATTGGCGGCGTGCTGGCGATTCCCTTCAGCTTTCTGGCCTGCAAGAAGATCGTACCCGGCTGGGTCGCATTCATCTTCCAGGCGGTCATCCTGATCATCCGCACCATTCCCAGCCTGGTCTGGGCGCTGGTCTGGATTCGCGTCACCGGCCCGAACGCCTTCTGCGGCGTGGTCACACAATCTGTGTGCTCCATCGGCATGATCAGCAAGATGTACATCACCGCCATTGAGGATCTGGACACCCGCATTCTGGAGAGCCTGGACGCCGCCGGCTGCACGGCCTTCCAGAAGATTCGCTACGGCATTCTGCCTCAGATCATTCCGAACTTCATCTCCACGGTGATCTACCGCTTCGACATCAACGTCAAGGACGCCACCACCCTGGGCATCGTCGGTGCGGGCGGCATCGGCGCGGCGCTGGTGCAGTGTATCAACTCCAGCCGCTGGAGCATGGTCGGTGCGTATCTGTGCGGCATGGTCGTCCTGATGCTGCTTATCGAGCTGTTCTCCACCAAAATCCGCAATCGCCTGACGAGAGGTTGAACGAATGTCCAAGCTCACAATTTATTTCACTTCCGATACCCACGGATACCTCTATCCGAGCAACTTTTCCGATGAGCAGCCCCGGAGCATGGGGCTGCTCTCTATGCGCTTTCCCAAGGACGAAAACACGCTGGTGATCGACGGCGGCGACACCATTCAGGGCTCTCCCCTGACCTACTATTGCAAACAGACCGGCTGCGCGCTGCCCATCGCCCAGGCGATGAACGACCGCGGCTACGATTACGTGACTCTGGGCAATCACGACTTCAACAACGGCCCCGCCTACCTGCGAAGGCATCTTACGGAGCTGAACGCAAGGTGCCTCTGCGCAAACGTCTCTGCCGGCGGGCTCGATCTGCCCATCGACAGCGCTGCGGTGCACACCCTGGGCAACGGCCTGCGCGTGGGCCTGGTCGGCATCGTGACCGATTGGGTCAAGCGCTGGGAGAAGCCGGAGAACCTGGAGGGCATCGAGGTTTGCGATCCTCTGGAAGCCGCGCGGGAGGCCGTGCGAGGTCTGGAGTGCGACGTGCTGGTGGGCATCTACCACGGCGGCATTGAGCGGGATCTGACCACCGGGCGGCTGCTGTCCCGGACGGACGAGAACATCGCCTGCAAGCTGTGCGAGGAGCTGTCCTTCGATCTGCTGCTCACCGGACACCAGCACATCGCGCTGGCCAGCGGCGAATGGAGCGGCACGCACATCGTGCAGACCCCCTGCAACGCGGCGGCATACGTGAAGGTGACGCTGGAGGAGGACGGTGCGTTCCACTCCGAGCTGTGCACGCCGGAGCCGCACGCGACGCTCACCGACGCGCAGGCGCAGCTGTGGAAGGAGCTGAACCTCTGGCTGGACCGCCCCATCGGCCGCCTGAGCCGGGCCATCTGGCCGGGAGAGAAGCTGGACATGGCGCTGCACGGCTCGTCCATCGCGGACTTCTTCAACACGGTGCAGCTGTGGGCCAGCGGTGCGGACGTATCCTGTGCGGCGCTGAGCAACGAGCTGCGGGGCTTCGACAGCCACGTAACCGTGCGCGATGTGGTGGCCAGCTATGTGTACTCCAATACCCTGGTGGTGCTGAAGGTCACCGGCGCGGTGCTGCGGCAGGCGCTGGAACAGTGCGCGCGCTACTTCGCCGTGGATGCGGCGGGAAATGTGTCCATCGCCCGATCCTTCCTTGAACCCAAGGAGGCGCACTACAACTTCGATTACTTCAGCGGCATCGAGTACGTCTACGATCTGACCCGGCCCGAGGGCGCGCGCGTGGCCTCCATCAGCCGAAACGGTGCGCCGGTGCGGGATGAGGATGAGATGACGCTGTGCATGTGCGACTATCGCGCGACCGGCGCCGGCGACTTCGACTTCTATCTGGATTGTCCCCGCGTGCGGGAGATTCAGACGGAGGTCAGCGAGCTGATCCTGAACTATCTCTTTGAACATCCGATGGTTGAAATCAGCGCGCAGCATCCCTGCAGGAGCATCTGCGGCCATCGCTGAACCCGCCAGCGGAGGGAAGCACTGCGCCAGAACGGAGTTCTTCCAATGAAATCCCCCGAAGTCCATTGCCCGAAAATAATCTGCATCGTCGTCATTGAAATGATCCTGAACAGCCTCTTACAATCGGATGCTGTCAGCACGAATGAAATTGCTCCCGACCCTCGGAGATCGGGAGCTTTCCTTTTCATTTTATCGGAACAACAGCTTACTGCATGCGTTCCTGCTTGACCTTGTGGTCGATGACATGGCGGCGGGCAAGCTCCCGGGTCACGTCCTCCAGGGAGATGCCGCTCTGAACCATCAGCACCATGACGTGGTAGCACAGGTCTGCGATTTCATACACCGTCTCCGCCTTGTCGCCGCCCTTGCCGGCGATGATGACCTCGGTGCACTCCTCGCCCACCTTCTTGAGGATCTTGTCCAGGCCCTTGTCGAAGAGATAGGTGGTATAGCTCCCCTCCTTGGGCTCCGTCTTGCGCCCGGAGATGAGCCGGTACAGGCCCTCATAGCTGAAGGGCTTGATCTCCTCGGAGAGATACAGCGGCTCATGGAAGCAGCTCTCCGCGCCGGTGTGGCATGCGGGGCCGTCCTTCACCACCTCCACCACCAGCGCGTCGCCATCGCAATCCGCGGTGATGGACGCGATGTGCTGCACGTTTCCGCTGGTTTCGCCCTTGCGCCAGAGCTGCTTGCGGCTGCGGGACCAGAAGCAGGTGCGCTGCTCTGCGATGCTGATGGCCAGGCTCTCCTCGTTCATGTAGGCCAGGGTCAGCACTTCCTTCGTCCAATGATCCTGTACAATGGCCGGAATCAGGCCGTTTTCATCAAATTTCAGCGACATAGTTCTTCCTCCATATTTTACTGCCTTCAAAGCGAAGGCGAGGCCGATTTGCGTGCCGGGACATTCACAGCCGAACCTCCACGCCGCAGCTTTGCAGATAGCGCTTCAGATCAGGGATCAGCAGCTGCCTGAGATGGAAGATGCTGGCCGCCAGTCCCGCGTCCATGCCCGCATGCTCAAACAGTCTGGCGAAGTCCTCCTTGCAGCCCGCGCCGCCGGAGGCGATGATGGGCACCTTGCAGCGCGCGGCGATCTCGTCGAGCAGCTCCAGATCGAAGCCCTGGCGCACGCCGTCGGTGTCGATGGAATTGACCACCAGCTCGCCCGCGCCGCGCTCCACGCCCTGCCTTGCCCAATCCAGCGCATCGATGCCGGTGTCCTCTCGGCCACCCTTGGCAAAGAGATGGAAGCTGCCGTCCACGCGCTTGACGTCCATGCTCAGAACCACGCACTGGTCGCCGTACTTCTTCGCCGCACGGCCGATCAGCGAGGGATCCCGGATTGCGCCGGAATTGACGCTGACCTTGTCCGCGCCGCACTTGAGCACGCGGTCGAAGTCATCCAGCGTATTGATGCCGCCGCCCACGGTGAGCGGGATGAACACCTGCGACGCCACGTCGCGCAGCAGGTCGGCGAACAGCGCGCGGCCCTCCACGCTGGCGGTGATGTCGTAAAACACCAGCTCGTCCGCGCCTGCGTCGTTGTAGAACTTCGCCATCTCCACGGGATCGGCCACGTCCCGCACGCCTTCAAAATTCACGCCCTTGACCACCCGTCCGTTGCGGATGTCCAGGCAGGGAATGATTCGCTTCGAGATCATGCCTTCTCCCCCCTCGCCAGACGGATGCAGCGCGCCAGGTTCAGCTTGCCCTCGTAGAGTGCCTTGCCGATGATCGCACCATGCAGCTGCATCTCTGCAAGCGCACGCACGTCGCTCTCAAAGCTCACGCCGCCCGAGGCGATCACGTCCAGCCCCTCGATAGCGCGCAGTTCCCGGTAGAGCGGCAGGTTCGCGCCGCCCAGGCAGCCGTCGCGCCCGATGTCGGTGTAGATGACCGTCCTTACGCCCGCGTCGCGCAGCCTGCGGCAGAAGTCCACGCCGCGCAGCCGGGTGGTCTCCTCCCAGCCCGACACGGCCACGAGGCCCTCGCGCGCATCCACGCCCACGGCGATCCTCTCGCCGTACTTCTTGACCATTCTCTCCACAAAGCCGAAGTCCTGCACCGCGATGGTGCCCAGGATCACCCGCGACACGCCGCCGCCTAAGTATTCGCAGATGCGCGCCTCGTCGCGGATGCCGCCGCCAACCTCGGTGAACAGGCCGACCTCCGTAAGCGCGCGGATGGTCTCCCCGTTCTGCGGCACGCCCTCTCGCGCGCCGTCCAGATCCACCACGTGCAGATGGGTCGCCCCGGCCTCGTGGAAGCTCCGCGCCACGGCGGCGGGATCGTCGTTGTAGACCTTCATCTGATCGTAATCGCCCTTCGTGAGCCGCACAGCCCGACCGCCGCGCAGGTCGATGGCGGGATAGATGATCATTGTCCTCCCTCCTCCATTTCGGCGAAGGCCCTCAGCAGGCACAGGCCCGCCTCTCCGCTCTTCTCCGGATGAAACTGCGTACCATAGACGCTGCCGCTGCGCACGACGCCGGTGACAGGTACGGAATACTCCGACGTCGCCAGCACGGATTCGTCGCATCTCTTCGCATAGAAGCTGTGCACATAGTACACGTGGCGGCCGCTGCCGAAATACCTGAACAGCGGATCGTCCCGAAGCACGTCCAGCCGGTTCCAGCCGATGTGCGGCACCTTCAGGCCCGGCGCAATGTCGTCAATCAGCGGGCAGACCTCGCCGGAGATCAGCCCCAGGCCCGGATGCTCGCCGTACTCGAAGCTCCGGTCGAACAGCAGCTGCATGCCCAGGCAGATGCCCAGCAGCGGCTTGCCGCTGCGCGCCTCCTGAAGCAGCGCCTCCCGCATGCCGGACTCCTCCAGCTTGCGCGCCGCGTCGCCGAATGCGCCCACGCCGGGCAGGATGATCCGATCCGCACGCCGCAGCGCCTCCGGCGCGGAGACCACCGCGTGCTCCACACCGATGCACTTCAGCGACGACGCCAGCGAATAGAGGTTTCCCACGCCGTAATCCACAATGGCCAGCACAGCTTTTCCCCCCTTCGCCTCACAGCACGCCCTTGGTGGACGGCACCTCGTCGGCATATTCGCGGTCGATGGCCACGGCCTGCTTCAGCGCGCGGCCCGCGCCCTTGAACATGGCCTCGATGATGTGGTGGCTGTTCTCCCCCGCCAGCTGGCGGAAGTGGATGGACGCGTCCAGCGTTCGCGTGAACGCCAGCCAGAATTCCTTCGCAAGCTCGGTATCGAACGTGCCCACCTTCGCGCCGGGGATGTCCATCGCCCAGCCCAGCGCCCCGCGCCCGGAGATGTCCACGGCGCACAGCACCAGCGCCTCGTCCATGGGCAGCAGCATGGTGCCGTAGCGCACGATGCCCTTCATGTCGCCCAGGGCCTCGCGCATTGCCGTTCCCAGCGCGATGCCCACGTCCTCCACGCTGTGGTGATCGTCCACCCAGGTGTCGCCCGCGCAGCTCACGCGCAGATCAAAGCGTCCGTGGCGGGCGAACAGGTCGAGCATGTGATCCAGAAAGCCCACGCCCGTCTTGTTCTCGTACTGACCCCGGCCGTCCAGATTGATGGACAGCTGGATCTTCGTCTCATTGGTGTTCCGCTGAATCTGCGCGCTTCTCATTGTGCTTCCTCCCGGATGATTTCTTTGACGGCCTGCACGAATGAGGCCATCTCCTCCTCACTGCCCACGGTGACGCGCAGGTAGTCGCGTATCGGCGCGCGGTCGAACCAGCGCACCAGGATGCCCTTGTCCCGCAGCCGCTGCTGCGCGCGCCCTCCGGCCACGCCGGGCAGGCGGACGAACAGGAAGTTGGCCAGGCTGTCGGTCATGGTGCAGCCCAGCGCCTTCAGCGCCGCTGCGGTTTTCTCCCGCGTGGCGACGATGCGGCCCGTACATTCGCGGAAGTATGTTTCGTCCCGCATTGACGCCGCACCCGCCAGCAGCGGAAGCCGCCCCAGATTGTAGGGATTAAAGGAGTACTTCATGACCGACAGATCGGCGATCAGTTCGGGATTGCCCAGCGCGAAGCCGATGCGCCCGCCCGCCAGCGCGCGGCTCTTGGAAAAGGTCTGCACGATCAGCAGGTTGTCGTACCTTGGAAGCAGTTCCACCGCGCTGCGCGCGCCGAAGTCCACGTAGGCCTCATCGATCAGCACCACGTCGTCCGGGTGCGCCCGGAGAATCGCCTCGATCTGATCCAGTCCCAGCGCAAGGCCCGTGGGCGCGTTGGGATTGGCGATCACCACGTTCTCCCCCGGAACCAGATAGGAATTGATGTCGATGGTGAAGTCCGCATTCAGTGGAACGGCCCGCGCCCGCACGCCGAACAGCTCCGCAAACACGGGATAGAAGCCGTAGCTGATCGCCGGGAAGGCCACGCCCTTCTGTCCGCAGAAGGCCAGAAACGCAATCGCCAGAATCTCATCCGAGCCGTTGCCGGTGACCACCTGCTCCCTCTCCAGGCCGTAAAACTCCGCGATGGCGCCCAGCAGATCGCTTGCAGTGGGATCGCTGTACAGCCGCAGATCCTCCACCTCGGCGCGGGAAATCGCCTCTATCACCCTCGGACTGGGCGGATAGGGGCTCTCGTTGGTGTTCAGCTTGATGAGCTTCCGGCCCCGGGGCTGCTCACCGGGGGTATAGGGTACCAGCGCCGCATAGCGCGGATCGAGATAACGGCTCATGACGGATCCTCCTCAAAGCGGCTTTCGATGCTGCGGGCGTGGCCCTCCAGGCCCTCCATGCGGGCAAAGCGCGCGACATCTCCGCAGACCTCGCGCAGCGCCTCTTTGGAATAGTACAGAAAGCTGCTCTTCTTCACGAAATCGTCCACCGACAGGGGGCTTGAAAACCGGGCCGTGCCGCTGGTGGGCAGCGTGTGGTTGGGGCCGGCGAGGTAATCGCCCAGCGCCTCGGGCACGTTGCGGCCCAGGAACACCGAGCCCGCGTTGACAATGCGGTCCAGCAGCGCGAAGGGATCCTCCACGCACAGCTCCAGATGCTCCGGCGCGATGGCGTTGGACGCGCGCACGGCCTCGTTGAGATCCTCGCAGAGAATGATCTTGCCGTTGGCGTCGATGCTCTCCCGGGCGATGTCCGCGCGGGGCAGCAGCGGAATCTGGCGCTCCAGCTCCTCCGCCACCTCGTCTGCCAGGCGCGGGGAGGTGGTCACCAGCACGGCGGTGGCCAGGCGGTCGTGCTCCGCCTGGGAGAGCATGTCCGCCGCCACGCAGCGGGCATTGCATCCGTCGTCCGCCAGCACCAGGATCTCGCTGGGCCCGGCGATCATGTCGATGGCCACCTGGCCGAACACCTTTCGCTTCGCCGTGGCCACGAACACGTTGCCCGGCCCGACGATCTTGTCCACCCGGGGCACGCTCTCAGTGCCGTAGGCCAGCGCCGCGACCGCCTGCGCGCCGCCCATCCTGAAGATGCGATCCACGCCCGCCAGCTTCGCCGCCGCGAGGATTGCGTCCGGGATGCTGCCGTCCGGCGCGGGCGGTGTGGCCATCACCAGCTCCTTCACGCCCGCCAGCTTCGCCGGAATGGAATCCATCATCACCGTGCTGGGATAGCTTGCCGTGCCGCCGGGCACGTACAGCCCCACCTTCTCGATGGGCTGGTAGCGCTGGCCCATCACCGTGCCGTTCCTTCCGGTGATCACAAAGTTTTCGTGCAGCTGATGGCGGTGGAACTCGCGGATGTTGTCCCGCGCCAGCGCAAGTGTCTCAAGAAACGCTTCATCCACGCGGGTAAACGCCGCGTCGATCTCCTCCACCGAAACCTCCAGCGCATCCAGCTTCGCGTGATCGAACCTCTCCGCATAGCGGCGAAGGGCCTGATCCCCGTTGGCGCGCACGTCCGCGATGATTTCATCCACGATCGCGTCCACATTCTTCTCCGCACGGATGTCCCGGCAGAGGATCTGATCGATGGACATTTCGGAAAGCCTGAAACGGCGAATCATACCCGTTCCTCCTTGCTGATGGCGGCGGAGAGCTTCGAGAGCATCTCATCGATGGCGCCGCCCTTGAATTTGTAGCTCGCCCGGTTGGCGATGAACCGCGCGCTAATGGGAAAGATCTCCGTCAGTACGCAGAGCTTGTTCTCCCGCAGGGTCTTGCCGCTCTCCACGATGTCCACAATCACGTCGGACAGGCCCAGAATCGGCGCAAGCTCGATGCTGCCGTTCAGCTTGATGATCTCAATCTCCCGGCCGATCTCGGAATAGTAGCGCTTGGCGATGTTGACGAACTTCGTGGCCACGCGCAGCGTGCGGTCGGTGTCCTCCACATAGTCGTTCTTCCCCGCCACGCACATCCGGCAGCGGCCCAGACCCAGATCCAGCAGCTCGTACACGTCCGCGCCGCTCTCCAGCAGGATGTCCTTGCCGACGATGCCGATGTCCGCCGCGCCGTGCTCGACGTAGATCGCCACATCGCTGGGCTTCACGAGGAAGTAGCGGACGCCCGCCGCCTTGCTCTCGAACACCAGCTTGCGGCTGTCGTCGAAGGCTTCATGGCAGTCGTAACCCGCGCCGGCCAGCAGCGCATAGACCTGATCGCCCAGACGGCCCTTGGGCAGCGCAATGTTCAGCATTCCTCAAGACCTCCCTCCCGATAGCGGTAGCACTTTCCGAACCGCAGCTTCGCGGGCCGCTCCTGCTCCACGCGCACGCGCAGCCCATGCGCCGTCAGCGCTCGCACCGCCGCCAGCAGCCCCGCCGCATCGGCGTCCGGCCCGGCCAGCACCAGCGCGTCCACGTCCAGCAGCGTCCGCTCCCGGGGCAGGCGCTTGAGATCGTCCAGATACAGCGCAAAGCCCACGGCGCACATCTCGCGCCCCAGCTTCTTCATCAGACCATCGTAGCGTCCGCCGGACAGCACCGCCTTCGGCACGCCGTCCAGATAGCCGGCCATCATCAGGCCGTCGTAGTACTCCATGTCGCCCTGCAGCGTGAAGTCCAGACGAAGGGATTCCGGATCGCCCACGGCGCGCACTGTGTCGTTTAATTCGTCCAGCGCAGCCGTCATGCGGCCGTTCAGGCAGAGCCCCCGCGCACGATTCAGCGTCTCATCGAAGCTGCCGGACAGCGTGCACAGGTCGTGCAGCACGCCCACGCCCGCCGGGCCGATGCCCGCCTTCCGGGCCGCGGCCGCCACGCCGTGGGCGCTCTTGGCGCTCAGGCACTTCAGCACCTCGGCGCGCGCGTCCCCATCCAGCCCCAGTGCGTCGAACAAGCCCACGAGAAAGCCCATGTGCGACACCTCGAGCACGTGCTCCGGGCCCACGGCCGCCAGCGTCTCCCGGGCCAGCCCCAGCACCTCGGCCTGCGCATAGCTGCCACAGCCGCCGAGATACTCCAGACCCATCTGGCTGATCTCCTTCATCGCACCGGAGGACACGCTCTCGCGATAGACGTTTTCGATGTAGTACGCCTTCACCGCGCCGCCGTCCAGCCGCGCGTTCTTGGCAATGCTCAGCGTCACGTCGGGCTTCAGCGCCAGCAGCCGCCCGTCCAGATCGGTGAAGCTGAGAATCCGCCCGCCGGTCAGAAAGCGCTTGAACTGCAAATACAGCCCGTATTCCTCGAATTGTCCCAGGTGATATTTCTTGTATCCGAATTGCTCGTAGAGTCCGCGCAGCCGAAGCGTCGCCCGCTCCGCCGCCGAGAGATTCGGCTCGTTCCAGGTCGTCAAAGCCATTCGCCCCTTTGTATCGCTTTATCATAGTATCTAACTAAAGTGATTGTACCATATTTCAGCGCGAAATCCTAGTCCCAAATCTGCTGAAACTGCATTGATTTTTTTGTATTTTTGTGTGTATTCTGCGTTAGCTCCACTGAGAAGCGATCGGCACACTCCGTTGCATAGGGACGAACGGACATTCCGGCAGGCCGGCGAATATTCTGACCCAGTGGGAAGCGTCCCCTCCGTCCGGTATCCGTCGGCGATCCGGATGGACTGCGCACATCTCCGCATCCAACCGAATTCCAGCGCTGAAACACATAAGGCCACAGGAAAGAACGCGCCCGTAGGGGTGTGCCCTTTCCTGTGGCTGATGCTGCAGGAGCATGTCCGCACTCTGTTTGCAATTATATTGCAAAGGTCTTGAAATGTCGAGTATGTTTGCGCCCGTTCACCTGTACAGCTCCATTTCCCGCAGCAGTTTTTCGCGGATTTGGGCGGTTTTCATGCTCTTGATCGGATTGGCGCCCTTGCGCTGGCCGCGCATCACGCGGATGACCCACCGAAGCGGGAAATACACGCTGAAGATCGGAACCCAAAGTGGACTTTTTGCCCAGGGATACTGCACTTCCATCAGATAGCGGGCATAGCGGAAATAGTTCACCACCGGATTGTGGCTGCCCGGCTGCGCTTCCCTGCGGTTGCTCATCATCGTCGAGCTCAGGGTGCGCTCCCCCTGCTGCGCGTAGAAATTGCCCACCTCCAGTATATCCGCCATGGTTGCATCCACCAGCTCATCCGGAACATCCTGCCGCCAGCCACATGCCGGCAGCCCCAGATATTTCTCGCACGCGCGCGTCACGATGCTGGCGTATCTCAACAGGCCGCAGCGGTGCAGCAGCTCAACGTCCTCCTGCCCGATGCTCCCGCGCAGCTGATGCACCGTCACCGCCCAATCGCACAGCTGGCGCAGGCCAATGCCGGAACTTGTCATATGCTGCACCATGTGCGCCAGCAGCGCCACCAGTTGGAACTTCACCGTCAGCATCGGGAAGCTCACGCCGCCCATACAGCCGGTCGCCGTCTCGTCCAGCGCCGCGCGCATGTACGCATCGGCGAATTGACCCTTCTCCGTATACGGAAACAGGGACGTCACGCGGTGCACTTCCACCAGGACGTCCGCTTTGCGGTAGTTGCGATGCTTCTCCCCATCCTGTTCAAAGGAAAACCCCGCGGCGCGCATCACGGCGTCCGCAGCGTCGAGCTTTTCCTCGCCAACCAGGATGTCCACATCGCCCGGCAGGCGCACTTCCGGATGGGGATAGAGGCAGGCGACGCTCGTTCCCTTCAGCACGGCGCAGGGAATGCCCCCTTCCGTCAGCAGCGCAATGATTCGGGCCTGCTCGTTCAGCACGCGCTCCGAGCAGATGGAGGCTTGCAGCGCCATCCCGCGCGCCCGGCCGACAATCGCCTCCGGCACGCCCTCCATCTCCTTCACGCCCGAATAGAGCAGCGCCGTCACCGCGTGGTCGTTGGCCTTCTGCATAAGCCCGGGCCAGTCCACGCCGTCGGCGTCTTCCGGCAGCGCGCCGCCAAACAGCTCATAGGCAAGGAGCGCCAGCAGCATCCTGTCCTCCCGATCACTCATGGAACGTCCCCCTTTTCCGCTACCCATTTTCCCAAAATAAGGAAAAAGCCGCCGCCACGAATGGAGACAGCTTTTGGCAGCAATAACCCAGCAGTTTGCAATTAAGCGTTATTACCCGTCCAAGTTGTATTACATGCCTGGTATTGCGAATCGTGCGAGGTCCAATTGCAAGAGCCAGACGCGCCCGCGCCACTTGCAGCAACCACCTGCTCCCGATAGGAGAAGACGATCTTCTCGGCAACGGGCTTCTCATAGATATCCTTCATATCTCTTACCTCCTAAAATGGTGATCATTTATCTATCCACAGCGACATTGTCGCTGTCATGGATGTCAATCAAAGCTTGGGAACCAGCCCGGCTCCCAGCACAGCCCTTCCCCAGCGGCAGATCGCTGGGTTTGCGTGCCCTTTCTCGGCTCCCATGGCGTGCCGGACAACACAGCCGGGGCATACATTTCTCAGGCGGCATTCCTCGCATTCGGCGGGTCTGGGATACTCCTTCGCATATTGGCGAATCTTCTGCCAGGCCTCCGGGAAAGCCGTTTGCAGCAGGTCAACGCCGCACTCCCGCAGCATTCCGCAGGCGTACATCCTGCCTCTCGCGTCCACGGAGAAGCCGTTGTTTCCCGCGCCGCACAGCAGACCCTTTCCGCCGTCCGGCTCCCTTTCGGGAACAGGCAGACAATCCTCGTCCTCTACGGCCTCCATCTGCTCACCCTTCAGCTCTGCGCGCAGACGAAACAGCTGCATGTAGCGTTCCACGGAGCAGTCAAGGCTCTGCCCCTGACGGCCGGTTTCCTCGTAGGGGTCGAACAAAACACTGTTGATATGGTAACGCTGCCCCATGTCCTCCAGCAGACGGATGACGTCCTCCGCGTCCTCCATGAAGGCGCTGGGCGTCACCGCCACCGCCACGGGCAGCTCCGCATCCCTTGCCAGCATCAGATGCTTCATGACCCGGGCATACGCGCGGTGGCCCGTGACCTTCTCGTAGGCCTCCTCGCTGCTGCCGTACAGGGAAATCTGCAGATACCGGGGCGGATGCTCCCGGAAAAAGCGGATGCGCCGTTCATCCAGCAGTACGCCGTTGGTGAACACCACCACCTCCACGCCCTGCTCCTGCAGATGGAGATACAGCTCCTCAAAGCCGGGGTAGGTCAGGCACTCGCCGCCGGTGAGGGTCGCCACCCGCATGCCAGCCTGCACGGCCTCCGTCATGAGCTGCTTCCAGGTCTCCACGGAGAGCAGCGCTTGGCCCTGCATCTGCTCCTTCTGCAAATGGATGTAGCACATCTTGCAGTCCAGGTTGCACAGGGGGGTCAGCTCAAATTTCCCGTAGCGCGGAATGCCCGCACGCCAGGTCTTGATGCGCAGATACTCCTCAACCGCTGATCTCTTTTCCACCTCGGTCGCCCCGGCTTCCCGCAGAAGCTGAAGCAATTCCGGCAGCGTTTGGGCTTGCCTTGCGGCATTTCTGTATTCCATACACACCTATCCAAATAGTATAATATGATGACTCAGCCTCTTTGTCAAGTGTTTCCATGTTTCTTCTTAAAAAAAGTTTAGGAATCGCCTATCCTAAAATGCGCCTTTCAGTCCTCGATCAGCCCGAGCTCCCTGAAGGTTTCCAGGATTTCCGCCAGATCGCGTGCGGCAGTCTCTCGGTCGATGTCATACTGATTCAGCATGCGCTCCAGCAAATCCTCCTGGCTGATGTCTGTCTGCATGGCGTTGAACAGAAATGCAGAAACCTTGTTGAGCGCCACCGTGCCGCCGAAGGTCGCCATATTGCTGCCGGTGGGCATGACCATGTAGTCGCCCGCGATGTCCACAACCGTGAAGCCCTGCTTTGCTCTCATTCTCTTCTCCTCCCTGGGAGGCTGAATCGCCCCCTGTTGATGGTACAGTATCTCATAGACCTCCTGCGCCGCCTCCCGGGTCTGGTCGCAGTAAAGCCGGTACATCGGTATTTGGCCAATCATCCTGTTCATGGCAGCCAGTGCGCTCGCCCCCAGCTGCGGACTCCACATGGGAATCATCATCTGGTTTGCCAGAAAGCTGCGTTTCTGTTGGAAGGTCATCTCTCGCAGCGCCGTTTTGTCGGACCGGCGCACCTCAAGGATGGCCGTCAGCGGATACGATACGCTGCGGAAGAGCTGCTCCTTGCCGTCCCAGGGCGCGCCGTACACCATGCGCAGCGCGGGGTCGATGAACGGACGGTCGCCGGAAACCCACTCCGCTCCCATCTGTTCCACCCATTGCAGCGCACGGGTGGATTTGCCCGTTCCGGATGGGCCAGAGAAGGCCACTGCCTTCCCATCCTTCGCCACACAGGCACAATGAAACACCACATACCCCATGTGAATGAGGCGGCATTCCAGCAGCGCCTGCATCAGCGGCGGCAGCACAGTCTCCCTTTGCGCAGGATCATCCACCCAGTAGGCTGCACAGCGATAATCTGCGGAGATCCGAAGCGCGGCGCGACCATTCACATCCTCGTAGATCCAGCTGCCATCCTCGCAGGCCCAGACCTTCATCAGCGAATGGGTCGCCAGCAGCTGCGCAGTTTCCATCGGGAACGGCTGATCGCGCTGTGTCAGGACTAGCCGCTCGGCGCACGTGTCCTGCACCGCGCTTTCATCCGTCTGAAAGGCAGCATACGACGCCGGAAACCATGCTGACGTCACCACAACCGGGCCAATTCTGCAAACCATTTTTCCCTTCCCGTTCTGTAAAACGCTTCCCTTTCTTAGCTGTTGGAGAGGAACATGCCCGCAGCGAGACAGGCACACTCCTGTGTCCAGTATACCGCATAATATACCGGCTGTCAATCGGTGCCGTCATGCCTGTCCAGCAGCTTTTGTAGGGCTACAATACATCCTGGAAAGAGCGCCAGAAAGGATGAGATTTGAGAACCAATCATGGCTTTTATCAAGCCATTCATCGCGCAATTCCCCGTCAGCGCGAGCTCGCCCGCTTCAGGAAGGTGGATTTCGCCAGGAACGACTTGTTGTAGGCATTGTCCACCTCGATCTTGTGGAGCAGGATGGACATGGCCTCGTTCGCAATCTGCTCCACCGGCTGGGCGATGGTGGACAGGGCCGGCGAGAGCATGGAGCTGAGGTGGATGTTGTCATAGCCCACCACGGAGACCTGCCCCGGCACGTCCACCCCCGCCTCATTCAGATACTTCAGCGCGCCGATCGCAAGCATGTCCGTCGCGGCGACGATTGCGTCCGGGCTGTTCCTCAGCGCCATGAGATGCTGCGCCGCCTCGTAGCCCAGCTGAAAGTGGGATTTGTCAATGGCGCTCTCGAAGGGAATCCGGTAGACCAGCTCGGCGTCGTATTCGTAGCCGCAGGCCGTCAGCCCCGCGCGATAGCCCATGAAGCGGTAGGTGTTGTTGCAGATGTCGTCAATGCCGATGAACGCAATCCTCTGCGCGCCGTTGATGTACAGGTCGCGGATCACCTCCGCGATGTCCGTCAGGCCGTCCGCGCCCACATAGGAGGTGTTGGAGTGGCTGCCCAGCGGGTTGTCCAGGAAGACGATGGGCACCGTCGAGGACAGGCTGTACAGCCGATCCGTCACCTCGTTGTCCCGATAGAAGCAGTAGAGCAGGCCGTCCACATTGCGCTGCTGGAGCCAGGAGATGTACTTCTCCCCCAACTGGGAATCGGTTCCGCTGTTGCACAGCATGACCATATAGTCGTGCTCGCGCGCGATGGCCTCGATATGATACAGCAGCTCGTTGTAATACAGGTTCGAGGTCTCAGAGACCATCAGTGCGATCGTATGGGTTCTGCCGGTTCGGATTCCCCGCGCGAGCTGATTCGGCACGAAGTGCAGCGCTGCCATGGCCTCCTCCACCTTCTTCCGGGTCTCGGGGCGAATGCTGCCATTTCCACTGATGACGCGCGACACCGTGGACTTGCTCACGCCCGCGAGCTTCGCAACATCAATAATCGTATTCATTGATTATCCTCTCCCGTCAAAAGCATCAGATGGATACAGTTCCATTGTAACACGTCATGGGATTGGTTTCAAGGTTGTGGGAACGTTCCCATTCAGAGCTCCCGCATTTTTTGTGGACTACATCTCATTTTCTACCTCATCATTTTGTCGCATATAGAGCAATGAATTCTGTATTATATGATGAATTTTTGTACGCAGCCAAAATTTGTATTGACAATATATGTTAAATTGTGTATTCTTGAATCAGCGGTTATCGGGAACGGTTTCCAGTGAAGCGTACTCCCGGAACCAGAGGCGTCGCACTGCGATGCAAGCGTTACGCAACCAAAAGAAATGGAGGAGATCCCATGAAGAAAGTCATTGCCCTGCTGCTTTCCCTCGTTCTGGCACTCTGTGCAACCGGCTTTACCGCGCTTGCGGAGGAGCCGCTCACCATCGGCTTCTGCAACTATACGGACACCGACCAGTTCTTCATCACTGTGAAGGAGAGCATGAACCGCGTCTGCGAGGAGCGGGGCTACAAGCTGCTCTACGCCGTCTCCGAGGCGGATCCGGCCAAGATGCGCACCGCGTGGGAATCCTTCGTGACCCAGGGCGCAGACATCATCGTCGACTTCTCCCTGCTTGAGGATTCCGGCAGCACCATGGCCAAGAACTTCAAGGAGCAGTATGGCATCAGCGTCATCTGCGTGGACAACGTCTACGACAACGCCTTCTTCTTCGGCGTGAACAACGTCGAGGCCGGCAAGACCGCCGGTTACTACGTCGCCGAGAAGGTGCAGGAGAAGTGGGACGGTCAGGTGGACTGCATGCTGCAGTTCTACCGCGAGGCCAACGGCCCCACCGTCAAGCTGCGCAACAGCGGCATCTATGACGGCATGGTCGAATCCGGCATCGAGCTGGCCGAGGAGAACGTCTACTGGGTGGATTCCTCCGGCACCAACGCCGCAGCTGTGGATCCGGCCATCATGAAGAGCCTGGTGACCGACTTCCTGACCGCCCATCCCGACGAGCATCACATCGTCATCGGCTGCTTCAACGACGACGGCGGCAACGCTGCCTACAACGCCGCCAAGGCTTCCGGACGCGAGGAAGATGTGATGATCATCTCCCACAATGCGGATCCCGTGGCGCTGGACACCATGGCCGCCGGCGAGAGCTGCTGGATCGGCACCGTGTGCTACTCCCCCGCCACCTACGGCGATCAGATCATCGATCTGGCCGAGCGCCTGCTGGCCGGCGAGGACGTGCCCACTGAGAACTATGCCAACACCTTCGTCATCAACCCCGACAATGTGGCGGAGTTCATCGGCTGAACCTTCATCTGACGCAAACCCAGCGCCCGGGGCAGCAAATGCTTCCGGGCGCATATTCAATCATCCGACAGCAACCGTCGCCCGACAGGCGCGGAAGCCATTCATAAGGAGGGATCGTACATGACGCCGCTTTTGAAGATGGAGGGAATCTACAAGGAATTTCCCGGCGTAGTGGCTGTGGATCATGTGGATCTGGAGTTGGGACACGCCGAGGTTCTGGCGTTGATCGGTGAGAACGGCGCCGGAAAATCCACCATGATGAAGATTCTCGGCGGCGCCTATGTTCCGGAGGGCGGAAGGATCCTGATCGACGGCAAGGAGACCGACGTGTCCTCGCCGCAGAAGGCGCTGGACAGCGGCATCTCCGTGATCTATCAGGAGCTCAACTATCTGAATTACATGTCCATTGCGGAGAATCTGTTCCTGGGCCGCCTGCCCGTGAAGGGTGGCAAGGGGAATCGCGTGGATCACAAGAAGCTGCGCGAGGAGAGCATGCGCATCCAGAAGATCATCGGCCTGGACGCGTGGGATCCGATGACCACGCTGGAGGAACTCTCCGTGGGTGAAAAGCAGCTGGTCGAGATCGGAAAGGCCTACGCGCGCAATGTGCGTGTGCTGGTGATGGACGAGCCCACCTCGGCGCTGAACGATAAGGAGACCGAGCGTCTGTTCGAGCTGATCCGCATGGTCAAGGCGGACGGCATCTCCGTGATCTACATCTCGCACAAGCTGGATGAGATCATGGCGGTGAGCGACCGCGTTCAGGTCATGCGCGACGGCAAATCCGTGGGCGTGCGCAAGACCAGCGAGATCACCAAGGACGACATGGTTACCATGATGGTCGGCCGTCAGATCAGCGATATGTATCCCATCACGCCCCTGGAGCCCGGCACACCGGTGCTCGAGGTCAGGGGGCTGTGCTCCGGCTTCGTGCGCGACGTCAATTTCACGCTGCATGCGAGCGAGGTGCTGGGCCTGTACGGCCTGATGGGCGCGGGCTGCGAGGAGATCCTCCAGTGCATCTTCGGCGCAAAACCCATTGAGTCCGGCGAGATTTTCGTCGAGGGACAGCGCAAGGAGATCCGCAGTCCCCGGGCTGCCGTGGCTGCGGGCATGGCCTATGTGCCCAGCGAACGCAAGACCGAGGGGCTGGTACTCCCCCAGAGCGTGCGCGAGAACATCACCCTGTCCGTGATCGACAGCTTCCAGCGACCCCTGCACCTGGACACCAAGGGCGAGGTCGAGCTCGCCGGGCAGTGGGCCGAGCGGCTGAACGTCAAGACCCCCAGCCTGGAGACGCCCGTGGAATCCCTGTCCGGCGGCAACCAGCAGAAGGTGATCCTGGCCAAGTGGATGATGACCCACCCCAAGATTCTGCTTTTGAACGAGCCCACCAAGGGCATCGACGTGGGCGCGAAGGTGGAAATCTACAAGCTGATCGAACAGTTCTGCCGGGAGGGACTGGGCGTGATCCTGCTCTCCAGCGAGATGGCAGAGGTCATGTACACCACAAACCGCATTCTGGTGGTGCACGACGGCAGAATTACCGGCGAATACAGCCGCGCGGAAGCGACACAGGACAAGATCATGCGCAGCGCGATAGGAGAATGACTATGAAAAAGCGGTTCAACTGGAAACATATCTACAAACAGTATGGCACCCAGATCACCATGGCGGCAGTGCTGATCGTGCTTTGCATCGCGCTGACCATCGCCTCACCTTACTTTCTGAAGAAGTCGAACATCCTGAACATCTTCGTATCCTTCTCGGTGTCGGGCACCATGGCTGCCGGTCTCACCGTGGTCATGCTGATGGGCTGCATGGACCTGTCCCAGTATTCCGCCATGGCGTTGATCGGCATGGTGGTGGCACTTGCGCTGCAGGCAGGTCTGAACGCATGGCTGGCGATCCTGCTGGGCGTCATCCTCGGCACAGGCATCGGCGCCATCAACGCCTTCATTGTGACCAAGATGCACATCGTGCCCATGATCGCCACCATCTCCACGCAGCTGATGTGCCGTGCCGGCGCTTACCTGGTGAACAACGGCCAGTACGTGCGCGTGACCGACAAGCTGTTCGACACCATCGGCTTCGGCCGCCTCTTCGGCGTCAACTATCTGATCTACATCGTGCTGGTCGTGTTCCTCGTCATCGGCTATGTGCTGAAGAACACCACCTTTGGCCGCAAGGTCTACGCGGTGGGCGGCAACCCGGTCGCCAGCGAGCTGAGCGGCATCAACGTCAACCGCCTGAAGTTCATGGGCTTCATGATCAGCGGCGCGACGGCCGGTCTCGCCGCAACGCTGATCACCGCACAGGTTGCCGCTGCAATGCCCACCGCCGGCACCGGCAGTGAGATGGACGGCATCGCGGCGGTCTTCCTGGGCGGCGTGGCCTTCGACGGCGGCAAGGGTCGCGTGGGCGGAACCCTGATCGGCGTGCTGCTGCTGACCGTTCTGGCCAACGGCATGACGCTTTTGAACATCCCGCCCTACTACCAGCAGTTCACCAAGGGCGCGGTGCTGCTGCTGTCGGTGTACATGGATGCCGTGCGCACCAACCGCAACAAGTTCGCCCGCGCGCACAAGAGCTGAGCCGATGAACGACAGGAGGCATGACCATGCTGCACCAACGCATTGAACTCTCCGCCGCCGGCGGATTCATGACAACCTACCTTCTGGAGCCCTCCTCGCAGATTCAGATCGGCAAAAAGCACCCGCTGATTCTGGTGTGTCCCGGCGGCGCATACCTGCGCACCTCCGACCAGGAGGCTGAGCAGGTCGCCCTGCACTTCGCATCTCTGGGCTGCCATGCCGCAGTTCTGCGCTACTCCTGCGGCGACGCCATCCTGAACGGCGTGAAGGCTGGTGGCCTGCCCAATCCCCTCGTGGAGATCGCGCGCGCCATCGCGCTGCTGCGCGACCGGGCGGAGGAGTGGCACATTGATCCCCAGCGCATCATCGTAAACGGCTACTCCGCCGGCGGCCATCTGTGTGCGATGGCATGCACCGCTTACGCAAGGCTGGCCGATGCCATCGGCCGGAAGCCGGAGGATGTGCGGCCCGACGCAGCTGTGCTGGGCTATCCCTGCATCGATCTGGAGATGAAGATGCCCCTCGTTCCGCTGAACGGCTTCATCATCGGCGAAATCGATCCCGCAAACCCCCGCGCCGCAGTTCATCCGCTGTTCCTTCCTGCCTATCGTGAGGTGGACGGCCAGCCGCGCATGGACTTTCGTCAGGCGATGCTGAAGGTGTTCTTCGGGACTGCGGAGCCGTCCGCCGCGCAGTTGCACGCATACAGCCCGTACCTCGGCGTGACTGCCGCCACCCCGCCCACCTTCATCTGGGCGACCGGCAACGACAACCTGGTTCCAGCTGTCAATTCCATCAGGTATGTGCAGGCGCTGTGGGATCACGGCGTGCCCTGCGAGTTCCACATGTTCGGCGATGGCCCCCACGGCCTCTCCCTGGCGGATGAAACCGTCGCCGACGGCCCCGAGGGCGTTAATCCCGAGGTCGCAGCATGGTTCGGACTCGCCCGCACCTGGCTGAAACACATGAAGCTGATTGATTGACAGCGCGACGCCATCGGACAGGGCAGCCGCTCAACCATCCCCTGGTCAAAAAATGCAGTTCCTGGCACTCCTGCCGCAGGGAACTGCATTTTCATTTCTGCCGATTCGGAAAGGACGTCTTTTACCGATAATTGAAAAGAGCATATCCGCCTCACGCTCCGAAAGCGACGAAGTTGGCTCATCGAATATAATTAGCCGGGCATTTAGCGAGATTGCACGGATGATCTCAATCATCTGCTGATTACCGATGCTCAGGTCGCTGATGCGCGCATCCGGTTCCAAATCGTTAAATGAAAACATCTTCAGAATCTTGCGCGTATCATCATATAACTTTTTTCGATCAATCGTAATTCCTCGTATTATATAAGAGTAGTACTTATAGACCACTCTCCAGCGGTGTGCTACACTGTCTGGGATGCTGTGGATTGGTTGTAATACTAATCTCAATTAAAAATGTCCCATATCCACTCGCGTTGAGTAATGCTCATGACGGTATGACGAGAAAGGTGGTTGATTGTCTTGCAGAGACGGTCTACCACCTTTTCCAATGTAGCAAAAACCTCATTGCGAAATCCTCTGGTTCGCAGTTCACGCCAGATCTGTTCAATAGGATTCATTTCCGGAGTGTATGGAGGTATATGCAGGATAGACATTCCT
>SFNY01000079.1 GCA_004554085.1 Clostridiales bacterium
CATCCTGCCCTTCATCCTGGGCACCTTCGTCTACTCCCTGATCAAGAAGCAGCCCTTCGGCAAGTTCATCAACTTCGCCATGTTCTCCACGGCGCTGGCACCGCTGATCAGCGAGGTGCTGTTCCGCTATCCGGGCACCGAGGTTCACAATGTGACGGCGCTGGGCGTGCTGCTGGCCGTTGTCATCGGCGTGGTCGTGGGCGTGAGCATGCCCGCGCTCTGCGCTCAGTCCCAGGCCTTCCACAAGGGCTACGACCTGTACAATGCGGGTCCGGCGGCGGGCTTCCTGTGTGTGCTGATCTATGCGATCATGTACAAGACGCTGGGCATTGAGGCTCCGGCCATCGCCGCCACTCTGGGCGAGGGCAACCGCCTCTTCTGCAACGTGTTCGCCATCACCTGCCTGGTGCTGTGCCTGATCTTCGGCTGCATCCTCAACGGCGGATTCAAGGGCTACAAGGACCTGTTCCTCGATAGCGGCTACAAGGCGGACTTCGTCAGCAAGTACGGCGTTGGCCCCACGGTGATCAACATGGCGGTGTACGGCCTGTTCATCGTGGCCTACTACAACCTGATCGGCTCGAAGTTCACCGGCGCAACCTTCGGCGCGATCTGGTGCATGCTGGCGTTCTGCGCGGGCGGCGCAACGCCGCTGAACGTGCTGCCCATCATGATCGGCTACTTCATCGGCTCCCTGTTCGGCGTGAGCGCGATCAATGCCCAGGGCATCATCGTCGGCCTGTGCTACGCCAGCGGCCTCGCACCGGTGAGCGGCCAGTACGGCCCCATCGCGGGTGTCGTCGCGGGCCTGCTGCACTACTGCCTGGTTACCAGCGTTCCGGCGATGCACGGTGGCTTCAACCTCTACAACGGCGGCTTCACCTGCGGCATCATCGCCTTCGTGCTGGTGCCGATCCTTGGAATCTTCTTCAAGAGCAAGGATGAGAAGCTGGCAAAGTAAAATCAGCATAACGGGGTCGGCATTGCGCCGGCCCCTTCCACATTTTTGACATAAATTTACCTGATGCGATAGAAAATACAATTTCACCTGACTAAAATAGTACCGGATTTGGGAAGAGGTGGAATTGATGAAACTGCAATTTGAGAATGCCTGGCACTTTCTGTACGCCTTCCTGCGCTGGTCGCTGCTGGCGATCCTGGTGGGCGCGGTGTGCGGACTGGTGGGGACGGCCTTCCACGTCTGCGTGAACTTTGCGACGAAGTGGCGCGGGGCGCTTCCGTGGCTTTTGTACCTGCTGCCGCTGGGCGGCGTGGTCATCGTGTGGCTGTATCACCGGCTGGGACAGTCCAGCTCGCTGGGCACGGATAAGCTGTTTACCTCCATCCAGGACCGAACCGCCGTTCCGGTGGCGATGGCCCCGCTGATCTTCGTGGCGACCTTCCTCACGCACCTGCTGGGCGGCTCCGCGGGCCGCGAGGGCGCGGCGCTTCAGCTGGGCGGAAGCCTGGGCAGCGACATTGGCCGTCTGCTGAAGCTGAACGAGGACGACCGGCGGACGCTGACGATGGTGGGCATGGGCGCGCTGTTTGCCGCGCTGTTCGGAACGCCGCTGACAGCCACGCTGTTCGTGATGGAGGTTCTGTGCATGGGCCACATGGTGTACTCCAGCTTCGTGCCCTGCATCGTTGCCAGTCTGACGGCCTTCGGCGTGTCGCTGCTGCTGCATATGGAGCCGGAGGGCTACACGCTGGCGGTGGTTCCCGCGCTGAACTGGCTCAGCGCCCTTCAGGTGACGGGACTGGCCGCGCTGTGCGCCGCGCTCAGCGTTATCTTCTGCGCGGTGATGCACATCTCGGGCCACAGCTTCAAAAAGTGGATGAAGAATCCCTACGTGCGCGCCATTGCGGGCGGCGCAGCGATCATCGCGCTGACGCTGCTGGTGGGCACGCGGGACTACAACGGTGCGGGCGCACAGGTGATCGAGCGCGCCATTGCGGGGGAGGCGAGGCCGCAGGACTTCATCCTGAAGCTGATCTTTACCGCCATCACGCTGGGCTGTGGCTACAAGGGCGGCGAGATCGTGCCCACGTTCTTCGTCGGCGCGACCTTCGGCTGCGTGGTGGGGCCGCTGCTGGGGATGGACCCGGGCTTTGCCGCCGCCATCGCGCTGGTGGCTACCTTCTGCGGCAACACCAACTGCCCCGTGGCCTCCGTGTTCCTGGGCATCGAGTTGTTCGGCGGGCAGGCTGTGCCGCTGTTCGCCCTCGCCTGCGCCGTGAGCTACATGCTCTCCGGATACAGCAGCCTGTATCACAATCAGCTCATCCCGGAGAAGGAGCTGAAGTTCGGCGACATGGTGACGCCGGAGAAGGATTCCATGCATTGATCGCATTCGGGCAAGCCCTGCGGGCCGGACGGAACGATGGGAGGGACGAAGGGTGAACGCATAGTTTTTCGGGCTTGCCCTGATTGCGATACTGGGCGGGATCATCGCCGCGCTGGAATGCGGCGATCATCGGAAATCGAGGCAACAGCGGAAACTGCGCAGTTGCGGTGCAAGCGCCGTGGGCCGCATGCGCGCGGTGGAGCGCGTGTGGGGAATCAGACCGCCCAGATTCGAGTTGCGCGCGGAATTTGAATATGCGGGCCGGACATACTACACCGTGGAGACCTATGATTTCCGGCCGGACGTTCGCGAAAACGATCCGGTTGAAATCCGCTTTGACCCGGATGATCCTGAAGAAAACATCATCATGATCGACGGCCATGGGCTGTGATCATGAAGAAACCCCGGCGACCGGTTGCGGTCGTCGGGGTTTTCTGTGTCTATTGGGTTTATTCCGGAAGACTGGCTGCGGCGATGGACTGGCCCACGCGGCGGCTGGATTCGTCGGGGATGTTCAGCTGAATCCTCGCGGCCAGATCGGGGAACTCGCCCTGGAGCACCTCGCGGGCGCGGTTCAGCAGGATCACGCCGCCCTCGCCGCTGGTGACGCGGCCCATGATGAGCACGTGGTTGATCTCGTAGAAGCGGGCGTAGAAGGCCAGGGTGTAGCCGAAGTAGCTGCCGATGCTCTCGTAGATCTTCGCGGCGCGGGGATCGCCCTGCTCCATCAGCTTCTGCACGGCGCTGAGCTTCTCGGCGGGGGTGAGGCTCTCGTCCAGATCGATGCCGGCGGCGGGGGCCAGCTTGATCACGCCGTCCTGGGAGAAGTACTTCACGCCGCAGCCGTAGTCGCCGCTCCACTCGTCCACGGCGGCATCGCGGTTGAAGTCCACCGGCACGAAGGCCAGCTCGTTCAGCCAGCCGGTGATGTTGCCGTTGGGGTCGACGTAGCCGCCGGCCTCGCTGGTGCCCATGGCGATGCCCAGGATGCCGTTCTCGTTGAGATCCATGGCGCCGGCCAGCGCGGTCACGTCGCCATCGTTGGCGACCTCGATGGGCACGTTCTCGCCCAGCGCCTTTGCGGCGGTGAGGTAGATGTCCTTCACGCGGCTGTGGAAGTCCTCCTCGGAGACCTTGATGAACAGCGCGGCGACCTTGATGCGGTTGTCGATGGTCACGCCCGCGGTGCTCACGCCGATGCCGTCTACCCGGGGCATCTTGGAGGCGGCGGTGCGGAAGGAATCCAGAATGCCGTCCAGGTGGTACTGGGGGTCGGACTGGGTCTTGGGATGCCAGACAACCTCCTCGGAGTAGACGGTTTCGCCGTCGATGACCGCGCTGACCTTGCGGTCGCTTCCGCCCGCGTCGAAGCCGATGCGGCAGCCGTTCAGATGGCGGCCCACGGCCTTGGCGCTGTGCTTGGTGGCGGGCATGTCATCGGGGTTCTCCCAGTAGGCGACCTCAAACTCGCGCTCGTACACGCGGTCGCCCATGAACCACACGTCGAACTTGCGCAGACCCTCGCGGGTGTAGGCCGCGCGCAGGTACTCGTACACCGGACGGGAGCCGCTGACGTGGATCTTCCAGCCGCCGAACACCCACAGCAGGGTCTTGATGTAGCGCTCCACGATGGCGAAGTTGGTTTCGTCATTCAGGCCATCCTGGAGAATGTCGAAGTCGAAGCGCTCGCAGTAGCCCTTGTGGCGCTCCAGTGCGATGCTCAGTCTCTGGTGGGCGCTATTGCGCATGCGCTCCTCGTAGTCGCGGAGCACCAGCTCCATGGGCTGGAAATCCGGATCCAGCAGGGCAGGATATTTCAGCTTCATATGTCCCTCCGTTTATGCGGTGTAGACGCTGCGGCCGCCGACGATGGTGCGCAGCACGTCGAAGTTCTCGTTCACGATGGCGATGTCCGCGTCCTTGCCGGTCTCAAGAGACCCCTTGCAGCCGTCCACGCCGATGCGCTTTGCCGGGTTCAGGCTGGCGGCGTTGACCGCCTCCCACACGGGCAGGTCGGTGTAGTCCATCAGGTTGCGAACCGCGCGGTTCAGCTTGAGCACGCTGCCGGCGATGGTGCCGTCGGCCAGGCGGCACTCGATGCCCTTGACGAAGATCGGCTGGCCGCCCAGGCTGTACTCGCCATCCTCCAGACCGCCCGCGCGGGTGCAGTCGGTGATGAGCACCAGCTTGTCGCCCTTCATGCGGGTGACGAGGGGATAGAGGTGGGCGTTGACGTGGAAGGTGTCGGCGATGAGCTCCACGCTGACGCGGTCGTCGGTCAGTGCCGCGCCCACCACGCCGGGATCGCGGTGCATCAGCGGGGTCTGGGCGTTGAACAGGTGGGTGACGTGGCCCACGCCCGCGTCGATGGCCTCCTCGGCCTGGGCGTAGGTGGCGGCGGTGTGGCCCATGGAAATCAGGGTCTTGCCCGCCATCTCACGGATGCAGTCCAGATTGCCGGGCATCTCCGGGGCGATGGTGAACACGCGGATGATGTCCAGATACTCCTGCAGGAAGGCCGCGTCGCCGGGGCGGATGTTCGCGCCCGCCTGCGCGCCCTTCTTGCCGGGGTTGATGAAGGGGCCCTCGGCGTTCACGCCCAGAATCTGCGCGCCCTGCCAGCTGTCCTTCGCGGATTCCTCCACGCCGCGGCGAATCTGGGCGAAGGCCGCGCGCAGCTCGTCGTAGGAGACGGTCATGGTGGTGGGCAGGAAGCTGGTCACGCCGTTCTTCGCCACGCCTTCCGCCATGATGCGGACGCCGTCGAAGGAGCCGTCGGACGCGTCCTCGCCCAGATAGCCGTGGATGTGCATGTCCAGCAGGCCGGGGATCACGTAGTTGCCCTGTGCGTCGATGCGCTCGGCCTCCGCGGGAATCTCAGCTTCGGAGACCAGGCTCAGAATCTTCTGATCGTACAGCAGCGCCGCATGCTCCTCCAGGCGGTCCGGCAGCACGATTCTTCCGTTTACGATTGCGTACATGAATGAACACCTCATTTGCGATTCATTTTTGGAGATTATAACTCATTCTAGCACATTCTATTGCAGCTTTCAATGCAGATTGCGTGAAGATGCTTCAGCCCATTTCTTCCAGCAGATCCAGCGCGATCTCCCGGTACTTCCGCAGGGCGCTGGGCAGGGCGTGGGCGCGCAGGCCCTCCGCGTCCACTTCGACAAAGCCCTCCGGCGCTGCGTCGCAGCGGAAGGCGAAGCCCTGCATGCGCCAGATCAGGTGGGTGAACACGTGCTTCGCCGGGGGAAGAATCTGCGCCTCGGTGGGGTTGGTGAAGCCGAGTTCCGACAGGCATTGCGCGGCTTTGGCTGCATCCAGATGTCCCCCCGCTGCGGGAAACTCGTACAGACCGCCCAGCAGCCCGCCCTCGGCCCGGCGGCGGATGCAAACGCCACGGGGTGTGAAGGCCAGCAGCACGGTGCGATCCTCCTCACGCTTGGGCACGGGCGCGGGCCGCAGCGGATAGCGCTCGGGCTCGCCCTCCTCGCGGGAACGGCAGATGGGGGAGAGGGGACAGTCCTTGCAGCGGGGGTGCTTTGGCGTGCAGATGGATGCGCCGAGGTCCATCAGCGCCTGGTTGTAGTCGCCGGGACGCTCCCGGCTGATGCAGGACCGGGCCTCCTCCTCCAGATCGAAGGGGGTCTTGAGGGTGCGCTCCACGGCAAAGCAGCGGGACAGCACGCGCATCTGATTGCCGTCCAGCGCGGGCGCGCAGATATTGTAGGCGATGGAGCCGATGGCCCGTGCGGCATAGGGGCCGATTCCGGGCAGGCCCTGCAGCCCCTCGACGCTGTCCGGGAAGCGCCCGCCGTTTGCTGCAACGGCTTTCGCGGCGGCGTGCAGGTTCCGCGCCCGGGAGTAGTAGCCCAGGCCCTCCCAGAGCTTGAGCACCTCGTCCTGATCGGCGGCCGCCAGCGCAAACACGTCCGGGAAGCGCTCCAGGAAGCGCTCGTAGTAGCGGCGCACGGCCTCGGTGCGGGTCTGCTGGAGCATGATCTCCGAGAGCCAGATGCGGTAGGGGTCTCGCGCGCCACGCCAGGGCAGCTCGCGGGCGTTTCGGTCGTACCAGGAGAGCAGCAGGTCGCTGAGCTTCATTTGGACAAACTCCTTCTCATTATATAGGTAGGAATTCCGGATTCGACGGTCAATAAGGAAGCCCCGAAGCATGCGCTCCGGGGCCGGAATTCAGGTGTCTTATTCAGGGATGACGGTGGCCACGTCGGCACCCATGTAGCCCTGCACCGTGGCCCAGAGCTCCTTAAGCTTGCTGTGGTCGGCGTAGCTCATGCCCTCCGGCGCGGTCTCCAGCCACTGGCCGATGGCCAGCGTGCGGTAGTCGTAGCCGCCGCCCTCCTTTTCGCTGCGCAGCACGCAGGTGGGGACGTAGCAGGGCTCGGTGATCTCGTAGCCGGAGAAGTCATCCTTCTGTTGGATGGTGAACTGGAAGATGATGCCGGTGTTGCTGTTGTCCTCGGTGGCGTCGGACAGGAAGTTGCCGGGCGCGCCCAGGCACAGGGTATGATGGGTCACGTTGCCCTCCTTGTCCGTGCTCTCGATCCAGGTGGCGGGCTGAATCACGTGGGGATTGTAGCCGATGATCACGTCCACGCCCAGGTCGGCCAGGGTCTGCGCGATCTGCGTCTGGCTCTTGGTGGCCTCGCGGCTGAACATCTCGCCCCAGCTGCAGTAGGCCACGATCACGTCCGCACCCGCACTGCGCAGGGTATCCACATCGGACTCCGGCTTGGTCTTCTTGGAGATCAGGTTGATGCCGTACTCCACGGCCTCGGAATCGGACTTCTTTTCCATGCCGTTGACCGACTCGGTGTAGGCCAGGAAGCCCACGCGGATGTCGTTGATCGTGATGATCTTGGCGGTGTCGTGCTCCACCAGCGAGGAGGCAGCGCCCACATATTCCATGCCCACCTCGCGGCACTTGGACATCGTGGATACCAGATCGTCAAAGTAGCCGTCCAGCGCGTGATCGTTGGCCAGGTTCAGCATGTCCACGCCGCAGTCCTTCAGCGCAGAGATCAGCGAAGAGGGCGTGCGCATCAGCGTGCCGCCGGAGGGATCCTGCGTGTCGCCCAGCGCACCTTCGACGTCGGCCACGGTGTAGTCCGCATTGCCGATCACGCCGGCGATGTCGGAGAACATGGGGCTGAAATCGTAGCTGCCGTCCGCAGTCTTGCCCGCC
>SFNY01000031.1 GCA_004554085.1 Clostridiales bacterium
AGCACCTGGAGGCCGCTTTGGGCGATTCCTCCATTTCCTGACAACTCTTTTCTTTCACTGCCTGCATACTATTTTGCGCATAATGGTTGACAGTACCAAATAGAATTGGTATATTTGGAGGATATTGCGCAATGAAGAAGCATTTGGTCCGAATATTGCTTGTGCTCCTGCTGCTGAGCATGCTTCCGGCGACGGCGCTGGCCGCAAAGGCGAGCATCTCGCTGGGCGGAAATCTGGGCTTTCTGTATGAAGATGGCTCGGTCACACTGAAGCCGAAGCTGAAAAATCTGTCCGCGTCGGATCTGAGCTGGAGCAGCTCTGACGAGAGTGTCGCGATGGTCACCGGTGGAACCATTCAGGCGAAATCCGCCGGGCGCACGGTGATTACGGTCTCCGGCGGCGGCGCGACGGCGCGCTGCGGCGTGGTGGTGCTGCCCAGGGAGGTTCAGGTGGCAGTCGGCGAGACGATCTCATTGCCGAATGGCACCAAGGAGACGTACACGATGCAGTACGATTCCATTGCCAGCATATCCAAGGGCGGCGCGATCACCGGCAAGAAGGCGGGCAGCACGCTGCTGCGCGTCTCCTACGGCAAGCAGAAGCTCTACGTGCAGATTCGGGTGACGGACAGGGAGGCTGTGCAGGTGGAACAGAGCAAGGCGGCGCAGCTGGACTGCGCATCCCAGACGGATCAGATCGTGCTGGTGGAGTATCAGAGCGGCAGCAAGGCGAACCTGAGCATCCATGAGAAGCGTAACGGCGCGTGGAAGGAGCTGTACGCCTGCACGGCCTACGTGGGGAAGAACGGCATCGGCAAGACGAAGGAGGGCGACAAGCGAACGCCCACAGGGACCTTCAACCTGACCACGCCCTTCGGCATCAAGGCCGACCCCGGCGCGAACATGCCCTACACGCAGGTCACGAAGTACCACTACTGGTGTGGAACCTCCGGCTCGGAGTACTACAACCGGCTGATCGACACCCGCGTGACCGACCGGGCGCGCACGTCGGCGGACGAGTACCTCATCAGCTACGTGCCGCAGTACAACTACTGCATGTTCATCGACTACAACGCATCCGGCGAGGCGGGGAAGGGCAGCTGCATCTTCCTGCACTGCACCGGCAGCAGCACATCCACCGGCGGCTGCGTGGCCGTACCGGAGAGTGTAATGAAGAAGATCGTGCAGTGGGCCAGGCGCGGTGCAAAGATCGTGATTCAGTGAGAGAGGAAGCCCCCATAACGACAGTCTTATGCTGCCTGTTATGGGGGCTTTTGTTGTGCCAACGGGATTCGTCTATGCGATGCTGTCGCCTGGCGACAATGTGGTTTCCGATGCAGTTTCCGGCGTACTCTCCGCCGAAGCTGCGGCTGTGGCCTGCGTCGGAAGGTGATCCACGACGTACTGGTAGTAGTCGGTGTTCTTTACGAGCTTGGAATAGGAGCGCTTGTATTTGACGATGGCGGACATTTGTGAGACATACGCATCGTCATCCGCCATGGGAATCGTGGGGTAATACACCTTTTCATCCGCATCGTAGCGGCCGCGCTCGGAGACCCAGGAGCCGTCGTTCCACAGCACGAAGGCCGGTTCCTCAGAGAACACGTCGCGGCCAACCAGCAGCCGGGAATCGTATTCCACACCGAAGAGGTTGGAAAGGGTGGGAACGATGTCCAGCGAATACACCGGAGCGGAGATTTCGCAGGCCATGTTCCTGTCGGAATTTTCGAGGCTACCCGACCAGATGATGATGGCATTCCGATCGCGCTCCCAGGGGTGCTGCGGGTCGTAGCCGTAGAGATCGGGAACGTAGCTGGCACCATTGCGGTCCAGACCGTAGGGATAGTGGTCGGCGCAGATGCAGATGACGGTATCATCGGCAATTCCGGCGGCCTCGAGCTTGGCAACCAGCGTCGTCAGGGCGTCCTCCAGCTCCAGCTGATAGCAGATGTAGTTCATGGTGTTCTGCTGATAGCGGTTGCCGTAGACGGCGAGCACCTGCTGCAAGTGCTCCGTGACACGGGAGTCACTGTCATCGTCGTAGGGCTTGTGGCCGTCGCAGGTCATGTAATAGACGCTGAAGGGCTGGCGGTCGATGTAGGTATCCAGCGTCTTGGAGATCATGTCCTCGTCGTTCGGATAACCACCGGCGATCTGCTCAAGACCGTTTCCGTGGGCAATGAACTGGTCGTAGCCCAGATTCATGTGGGTGATGTTGCGGTCATAGTAGGTGTACTTGCCATTGTGATAGCAAATGCTGGTGTAGCCGAGGCGGTTGAGCTGGCTGCCCATGGTGAAGTAATTGTTGTTGTAGGCGATGTCCTTCATGGTGTCGGCAGCATTCGTGGGAACGAGGCCAGTAAGGAAGGAGTATTCACCTGCAGAGGTCGAACCGCCCCAGGAGGGCTGATAGGCCTGCGAGAAGTAGAAGCCATTGTGCATCAGACGATACAGCGTGGGCGTGAGCTGGGGATCGATGCACGCATCGGACAGGGCTTCGGCGCAGATCAGAATCAGATTCTTTCCCTTGAAGAGGCCGGTATAGGCGTTCTGCTTGCTGGCGGTCAGGGTGCTCAGGTAGGTGTTGATGGCGGAGATGTCCTCATCTGTCTCGCCGACGTTCATGGCGGCAAAGTCGAGCCCCATGGTGTTGTCGCCATAGACGATCTGCGTCGCAGCGGGAGCGATCTCCTGCGTCGGCTGTGCCGGCTGCGTTTCCTCCGTAGGCAACGGAGTGACAGTGGGTTCAACCGCGATGGGCGCGAAGACCTCCAGATCATCGAAGGAGTCCGCTGTGTCATCACCAAAGATGGCATACTTCTCGCTCAGGCGGAAGCCTGTCAGCAGACCCAGCGTGTCGGTGGAGCTGGTGATTTCAAAGCCCGCCCCGTAGCTGCCCGAATCGCCTCCGATGGCCAGCGTCAGCATGCCGAGGGCCCAGGCGAGGAAGGAAAACAGCAGCAGCTCGATTGCGAAGATTCTGCGGACGCGCACGACAAAGCTGCGCCGCCGGTTCCGGGTCGTCATGATCCAGTACAGGACCAGCGGCAGGAAAAACAGCAGGATGATCGGCACGCCGTGGAGGATGCTCGAAAAGAGCTCGCCGCTGAAATTGCCCACGACGCCCGTGACGTTGCTGAAAACGGTGCGCAGCGGGAAGTAAACCTGAAATTCCTTGCGGATCAGGCATTGTACGATGAACAAAAGGGCGACGAGGAACAGCTCCACACGCACAATGATCTTCTGCGCGCGGCCCTTGAACAGCAAGGCAAATCCTCCGAGCAGCAGGCCGACGGACAGGCCAAAGAGGAGCTTATAGAAGAATCCTGCCAGGCCGAGACCGTTGAAAAGATTCAACAGCAGCTCGGAATAGATGCAGGTCAGCGGCAGGTACAATGCCGGAAGCAGCTGATGCCTGCGGCGGCCGCGCACGTCCGCATTGATCCTTTGAAACAGCCAACTGCACTTGCCCCAGAAGCCTGCGGTAGAGACATTTCGCCTGGGACTGCGCGCGCTGCGTACGGGTGCGCTGCGTGCAGTATTCGGAGCGTTCCGCTTGTACGCCGGGGCGGAGGGCCTTGAATTGCCGTAGCCGTGGTTTGCCGCGGTGCTTCGGCCTTCATAGGCGCTGCGGCTGCTGCGGGACGACGCAGCAGCGCGCGTTGTGGTGTTGTAGCTGCGCGGGGATGTGCGCTGCGTGCCGGAAGAATACCCGCCGCGGCCATCGCTCCGGCGATCGTAGCCGGAGCTGCGGGAAACGCTGCCGACGTCGCGTGAAACGTATCTTTCGTCGTAGCTGCTCCGATAAGCTCTGCGCTCGGCGTTTTCCCTGCTGTAGGAACGATCGGAGCGGCTTCCGGGGGCGTCCGGATCGTAGAATCTGGATCTGCCTTCATAATAGCTGCGTCTGCTGCGACTGTCTGCGGTTCTTGTCGACGGCGCATCCCGATGCGCGTAGCGGTCTGCGGAGGAAACCCGACCGGATGCGGAGGCATACCGTCCGCGTTCTTCATAGTATTGCTCGTTGTCGTCCCAAGGCATAAGAATAATGGTCCTTTCTTTTGTGAACTACCGCATGCGCAATGATGCACTGTCCACCATCAGATCCTGCTGAACACCACGGCGGTGCGGCAGGGAATGTAAACCTCGAAGCCGGTTCCCTTTTCCGGAACCTCCTTCGCCAGATAGACGTAGTCCTTGCTCACGCGATCCAGGCCGCCGAACTCGGCGTCGTCGCTGGAGAAGATTGCCCGATAGTTGCCAGCGCCGGTGATGTGGGCGTGCATGAAGAACTTCGGATCGGACTTCGTGGTATTGAAATTGAACAGATACAGCAGATCGCCCTTCGCAAAGGAGATGATCTTGTTGTCCTGGTCGATCCACAGGTTCACCGCCTGCGGCTTGCTCAGCACCCGATACTTGCGCGCAAACTTCAGCATGGCCCGGTCGAAGTTCTCCAGCCACTGGTACTTCAGATAGCCGTTCTCCGACAGCGACCACTGGCGGCGGGCGTACTTGTAGCTCCAGCCGTTGCCCTCGCGCGGGAAGTCGATCCACTCGGGATGGCCGAATTCGTTGCCCATGAAGTTCAGATAGCCGTCGCAGGCCAGCACCAGCGTGGAGAAGCGGATCAGCTTGTGCAGGTCGATGGCGCGGTCGATCACCGGGGAGTGGTAGGCCTTGTCCATGCCGGTGTACATCTCCGCGTCCGCCATGCGGAAGATCAGCGTCTTGTCGCCCACCAGCGCCTGGTCGTGGGACTCGCAGTAGCCGATGTTCTTCTCCTTCGGGCGACGGGTGGTCATCTCATACCATAGCTTGTGCATGTCCCACTGCTCGTCCTTGTACTCCTTCAGCAGCTTGATCCAGAAGTCCGGCAGACCCATGGAGAGGCGATAGTCGAAGCCCACGCCGCCGCTGCGGATCGGGATGCACATGCCGGGCATGCCGCTCATCTCCTCCGCAACCGTCACGGCGAAGGGATTCACGGAGTGAATCAGCTCGTTCGCCAGCTGAAGGTAGGTGATGGCGTCCACGTTGGTGTTCAGGCCGAAGTACTGGTCGTAGCTGGTGAAGCTGGTGCCCAGGCCGTGATCCTGATAGATCATGGAGGTCACGCCATCGAAGCGGAAGCCGTCGAAGTGGTACTCCTCCTGCCAGAACTTCAGGTTGGACAGCAGGAAGTGGAGCACCTCCATCCGGGCATAATTGAACAGCTTCGTGCCCCAGGCGGGATGCCAGCCGCGCTGTCCGGGCAGGAAGTACTGGTTGTCGGTGCCGTCCAGCTGGTTCAGACCCTCGCCGGTGTTCGGGCAGGCGTGGGAATGCACCACGTCCAGCAGCACGAACAGGTTCAGCTCGTGGGCCTTGTTGATGAGGTACTTCAGATCC
Organism: Clostridiales bacterium; assembly: GCA_004554085.1. Classification (GTDB taxonomy): domain Bacteria; phylum Bacillota; class Clostridia; order Christensenellales; family Aristaeellaceae; genus SFTH01. The sequence goes on from SFNY01000031.1 coordinate 5,391, forward strand.
TCCGGATCGCCGTACCAGGAGGATGCTGCATAGAAATTCGACACCTGATAGCCGAAGGAGGCGTAGTAGGGATGCTCCTGAATGGCCATCAGCTGCACCGTGTTGTAGCCCAGATCGGCGATGCGCTTGAGGTTGTTGTCGGCAAACTCGCGATAGGTGCCGATGCCCTCGCGCTCCTGACCCATGCCGACGTGGGCCTCGTAGATCATGGGCGTGGTCAGCTTGCGCTTCTTGTAGCTGCCGTCGGTCCAGATGAAGCGGCGCGGGGGCGCCCAGATCTGGCCGGAGAACTGCTTCGTGGTGGGATCCTGCACCACGCGGCGGATGTAGGCCGGGATGCGGTCGAAGGTCTCCTTGCCGCGCCGCACCTGAATCTTCACGCGCTGCTCGTGCTGCAGGGCGTCCGCGCCCTCCAGCTGAATCTCCCACACGCCGTTCTCCAGGCGCTTGAGGGGATGGGAGGTTCGATTCCAGTTGTTGAAATCGCCGATCAGATGCACCTCGTCCGCGCCGGGAAGCCACTCGCGATAGACCCAGCCGTCCTCGGTGCGGCTGAATCCGTAGTACATATATCCGTTGGCGAAGGCGGACAGATCCACCTTGTCGCCCAGAAGCTGCCTGCGCACGTCGTTGTAGCGGCGCATGCGCAGCTCGATGTCATTGTAGAAGGGCTTCAACCAGGGATCGATGGACAGGATCTTGTACTGTACCTGTTTTGTTGCTCTCTTCATAAGTTATACACCCCCATCTGATTATATCATGAGAATTGGAAAATGCAAAGTTAAAATGGGCTTCTCCTGCAATTTTTATTTTTGGGGTGTTGCGCAGGAGGATGAACCCATGCTTGCACCTTGCGTGCAAATCCCGAGGAAAATTCCCCGCGCAGGTGGATTACAGGTTCAGAATGGGAGGCATTCGCCATAAGAATAGTTTGTACCGAAGGAGGTGGGAGGATGGCGGCGGTGGACAGGCTGGCGGACTGCCTCGGCGGGGAGACCGGCGCGCTGCTGCGCAGGGAAGCGCACACCGTGGCAGAGCTGCGCCTGCGCTGCGGGCAGAAGACGCGGCTGTGCAGGCTGGATGGAACGGAGCTTGCCGGTCCGGTTCTGGACGCCGCCGCCCTGCACAGGATCATCCGCCGCCTCTGCGGGGACAGCCTCTACGCCTTCGAGGAGGAATTGAAGCAGGGATACTTCACGGCGCAGGGCGGTCTGCGCGTGGGGGTGTGCGGGCGAATCAGCGTCCGCTCCGGCGCGATTCAGAGCGTGTCGGAGGTCGCCTCGCTGTGCATCCGCATTCCCCGGGAGATCAGGGGCTGCGGAGACGCGCTGGCGAGACGACTCTTTACAAAGGGCCTGTCCAGCGCGCTGATTCTGTCGCCGCCGGGCATGGGAAAGACGACGCTGCTGCGGGATCTCATCCGCATCGCCTCCGAGTCCGGATGGAACGTAGCCGTCGCGGATGAGCGGCGCGAGCTTGCGGCCTGCTGGGAGGGGATTCCCCAGATGGACGTGGGGCCGCGCACGGATGTGATGGACGGCTGTCCGAAGGCGCTGGCGCTGCCGCTGCTGATCCGCGCGTGCGCGCCGCAGCTGCTGGCGGCGGATGAGATCGGCGATGCGGCGGACGCGAAGGCGCTGCTGGACGCGCGCAGGTGCGGCGCTGCGGTACTCGCCACGGCGCATGCCGCCGGATTTGCGGATGCAAAGCGTCGGGAGAGCCTGGCGGCGGTTCTGCGGGAGGGCGTTTTCGACCGCATGGTGCTGCTGGGACCGCAGTTGGGGCGGGTACATGCGATCTACGATTGTGTGAGTGGGGAGGAAATCGAATGCTGAAGGGGATACTGCTCTCGGTCATCCTGATCGCGGGCGCGGGCACGGGCAGGATGCTCTCCAACGCGCGCAGGCGCAGGTTCGAGCTGCTGGGAGAGCTGCTGTCGGCAATGCGCGTGCTGCGGCTGCGCATGCTCAACTCCATGGAGCCGCTGGGGATCCTCTTGCGCAAGTCCGATTCGCGACTGTTCCGGGATCTGGGCAACAGCCTGCGGGAGGACTGTGGCCTATGGGAGTGCTGGGAGGAGCTGCGCGGCGCGGTCACGAAGCGCGGCTGCATGTTGGACAGCCTCACGGAGGACGATCTGCGGCTGCTGGACGGCTTCTTTCAGCGTCTGGGCGGCAGCGGCCGCGAGGAACAGATGGAACTGTTCTCCGACTGCATCGCCCAGTTGGAGGAGGCGCAGACGCAGGCGCGCAGGAGCTTCAGCGACGCATCCAAGACCTACACCGCGCTGGGCGCGCTGGTGGGCATCGCCCTGTGCATCCTGATCGTTTGAGGTGAATATGGAGATTGACTTCGTGTTCAAGATCGGCGCAATCGGCATCCTGGTCACGGTGATCTCCCTGCTGCTCAAGCGCGCGGGTCGGGAGGACATGGCCACGCTGGCCACGATGGCGGGGCTGATCGTGGTGCTGATGATGGTGGTGGGCATGGTGTCGGAGTTCTTCGAGAGCATCCGGGTGATGTTCGGCTTTGACTGATGCAGGTTCTGCGCATACTGGTGCTGTGCCTGTCGGCGGCGCTGATCTGCATGACGCTGCGCGCGGCGCACCCGCAGATGGCTGCGGCGGTGGCGATGGCTGCGGGCGTGGCGGCGCTGATGCTATCCAGTGCGGATCTGGGCGCGTTCTCCCGGGCGCTTCGGACGCTGGAGGACTATGCGCAGGGGGAGGCAGAGCAGCTCTACCTTGTGAAGATCTGCGGCATTGCCGTGATTGCCGAGTTCGCGTCGGACATCTGCCGGGACGCGGGCGAGGGCGCGCTGGCGCACCGGATCGACGTGGGCGTGCGCATCGGCGTGGTCGCCTCGGCGCTGCCCGCCGCAGCCGAGATCATGGAGCGTATCGCGGAGCTGCTGGCATGAGGCGGTGGCTGCTTGCACTCATGTGCCTGCTGATGCTGGGCGGAAGCTGCACAGCGGAGGAGGCGGTGAACCGCGCACTGGATGCGGCGGATCTGGGCGGATTGGAGGAGTTCGCCGGGGAGGTCGCGCCGGAGCTGGATCTCAAGCAGGTGGTGCAGGACGCTGCACAGGGAGAGCTTGCGTCTGCGGACGTGCTGCTTGCCCGGCTTCGGGATCGGGCGCTGACTGCGCTGCGGGAGGCGCTGCGCGCCTGCGGAGCCCTGATCGCACCGGCGCTGCTGCTGGCGACGCTGCGCTGCGCGCTTCCGGAGGGGAATGGCGGGAGCGAGGGCGCGCGTTTTCTGCTGCTGTGCGCGCTGATGCTGGGCATGATGCGGCTGGTGCTCAATGGCATGGAGGGCGTGGAGGCCTGCATGCGGCGGGTTGGCGGCTTCGCGGACGCGGTAGCACCGCCCCTCGCGGCGCTGATGACAGCGGCGGGCATGACCAACGGCGCGGCACTGCTCTCGCCGATGGCGGCGCTGGTTGGCGGCGCGGTGGAGGACTGGCTGCTGAAGTACGGCCTTCCGCTGTGCCGGTACACGCTGGCCGTCGCCGTGGCCGGGAACCTGAGCGAGGCCATTGACCTGAGCCGGGCGTGCCGCCTGATGCGCAGGGCGACGAATTGGGGTGCGGGACTTGCCATTACGCTGTTCACGGCGCTCACGGCGATTCAGGGCACGGTCGCGTCCGGCATGGACGGCGTGGCGGTGCGCACGGCGAAGTACGCGGTGGACAGCGTGACCTCGGTGATCGGCAGCGGCGTATCCGACGCCTGGGACAGCTACGTCGCGGGGATCCTGATCGCCAAAAACGCGGTGGGCGTGAGCGGCGTGGCACTGCTGCTGGCGCTGGGTCTGCAGCCCATGCTGCGCACGGCGGCGGCGATGCTGATGCTGAACCTACTCTCTGCGCTGCTGGACACGCTGGGGGAGAAGCGCACAGCGCGTGCGGCGGAGCAGGCGGCGGGGGTGTGCCAGATGCTGCTGATGCTGTGTGCGGCGGCGCTCACCCTGGGCATGATTCTGCTCGGCGCAGCGATGGCTGCGGGGCGCGCGCTGCTGGGCTAGGAGGGATGGACGGTGAAACAGTTTCTCACAACGGTCTCGGCCTTGTGCATGGCTGCGGCGCTCTGCGAGCAGCTGACCCGGCAGAGCAGATTCTTTCCGGCAATTCGCCTGGCGCTGGGTTTGAAGATCGCCGCCGTGGCGGTTACGGCGGTCTGCGGCGCGTGGCGGATGCTGAACGGATGAAGGTGAGGTCGCTTGAAGCAGCTGTTCGAGACAATCCGGGCCGCTCGCTGGCTGGAGCCAACCATTCTGATCGCGCTCGTCTGCATCCTGATCCTGATCGCCCTGGGAAGCGGCGGGGGAAGTACCGCCAGCGACGAGGAAGCACGCATGCAGCGCATCCTGTCGAAGATCGACGGTGCGGGGCGGGTGCACGTGATGATCGCCCGGGACGACGGCGGCGAATGCACGGGTGTGGTGGTGGTCGCCAGCGGCGCGGAGGACGTGGAGGTCATGCTGCGGCTTCAGCGCGCCGTGCAGGCGCTGACAGACCTGGAGCTGAGTCAGATCGAGATTGTGAGGTAGGTGAGGGTGGATGGCAGCGCGGCGCCTGGGCAGGATAAAAAGGGCGGTGGGACTCATCGCGCTCTCGCTTGTGATGGCGGCGGCGGGCTGGTGGATGGGCCGCAGCAGCGTGGATGCGCCCGTCGCTCCAGTGAACGCGGCTGCTACGGCAGAGGACGCTGTTGCAGCCTTCCGCACGGAGCGGGAGCAGCTGCGCGCGATGCAGAAGGCGCAGCTGAACGAGATCGTGCACGGCGACGGTACCGAGGCGGAAATCGCCGCGCTGGCACAGCGCCAGCTGATGGAGCTATGCATCCGCGAGGAGCACGAGCTCACGCTGGAGGGGCTGCTCACGCTGCGGGGATTTGACGATCCTGTGGTCACGGTGCAGAGCGATTCGGTGAACGTGCTGCTGCGCGCGGAGCTGGTCACCCAGCAGGAGTGCAGCGTCATACTGGACCTGGTTTGCAGGGAAACGGGGGTGCAGAGCGGCAATGTGAAGATCATTCCGATAAATTAAGCGAAATTGTGATTGCGCTTTCGGCAATGATCTGTTATAATGATGCTGAAAAAGGAGGTCTGCACTATGAGTGAAAATTACCAGCCCGACGTCAAGCTGGATGAAAATCCGAACGGCACGGTTTCCTTCGCCACAGAGGTGGTCGCCACGATCGCCGGCCTTGCAGCCACCGAGGTGGAAGGCGTAGCGAGCATGTCTTCCCAGAGCAGCGGATTTGCAGATATGTTCTCCAGAAAGAATTCGCGCAACTTTACCAAGGGCGTGCGCATCGATCTGGACGATAACAAGGTGACTGTGGACATCACCATCGTTGTGGAGTACGGCTCTCCGGTGCCGGACGTCGCCCGCAGCATTCAGGAGAATGTGAAGAAGGCCATCGAGACCATGAGCGGTCTGGATGTGCATGCGGTGGACGTGCATGTGGCCGGCGTGAGCTTTGAGCGCGAGCAAAAGGCTGTCGCCGAGCTTGAGGAACAGAGAAGAAAGATGCTGGAGAAGTCCGAAGCGCCTGCGGAGGAGCCTGCGAAGGAGGAAGACCCCCAGGAGCCTCAGGACGACGCGGAGGAGGAACCCGACGAGGAACTCGACGACGAACCCGAAGAGGATGCGGACGAGGACGAAGAGGAGGACGAGGCGGAGTAAGCCGCCCCGTGCAGCGTTCCTTGCCCGCTGGGAGGAATGAAATATGAAACTGAATTTCGGCAGAAAGCTGATCCTGTTTGTACACTGGCTGCTGTCTCTGGTCGCCTGTGCCGTCGCAGTCGTGTTCTGCGTGTGGCCGGACACCATCTATCGCGGCTTTGATGCGGCCTACGCTGCCATCGGCAAGGGCAGCACGGACATCATCGGCATTGTGGTTCTCGCGATCTACGCGATCTTTGCGGTGGCAAGCGTCATCATCATCCTGTCCAGGGATGGAAAGCGCGGCGAGCGCGGCTTCATCACCGTGGATTCCAGCGAGGCCGGAAAGACCCGCATCGCGGTCAGCGCGGTGGAGCAGATGATCCGCCAGGCCGTGCGCGGCGTGGACGGCATCAGCGAGATGAAGTCCGGCATCGTCAATTGCGAGGACGCCATCTCCATCAACACCAGCGTGACCATCGCCAACGGCGCGCACGTGCCCACCGTGACGATGAACATCCAGCGCGCCATCCGCAGCTACATTGAGCTGAACTGCGGCGTGGCGGTGCGCGAGGTGAGCGTCAGCGTCAACGCCCTGGAGGGCGACGAGGCCAGCCGCCACGGTCGCGGCCGCAAGGGCGCTGCGGAACCGGCTGCGCCCGTTTTCCAGAGCACGCCCGCACCGGTGGAAGCTCCGGTGCAGAGCGAGAGCAGTGAGCCGATCCAGCTGCACCTGGATCCCATCATGGACGCCCCCGTGCAGGAAGATACGGAAGAGCCTGAGGAACAGGAATGAGTGCATCGCGGCGGCGCGCATCTGCGCGTCACCGCTTTGATGCCTGAAATACAAATTGAGTTGAGACGAGGTTTGCCAGAATGGACAGAAAAATCGCCCGTGCACACGCGATGAAGCTGATTTACGAATGGGAAATGGGCGGCGACGGCGGCGAGGAGACCCGCCTGAACCTGCTCGGCGTCGCTCCCGGCGAGCGCGAATCCGAATATATGAACCGCATGTTCGAGGGCGTGGTCGCCAATGCGGAGGAGCTGGACGCAAGCATCGCCAGCCACCTGCGCGGATGGACGATCGAGCGCGTCTCCAAGGTGGATCTCGCCATCCTGCGCCTTGGCGCATACGAATTGAAGCTGGGCGAGGTTCCGGCGGGCATTGTCATCAATGAGGCCGTGGAGCTGGCAAACCAGTTCTCTGCGGACAAGGCCGGCGCGTTCATCAACGGCGTGCTGGGCAACCTCTCCCGGGAGAGCGGCGAATAGGCGCAGCGCCCGCGGGTCATTCGTGCCTTTGCTGTAAATACCGGCAGAGGCACTCTTTTTGATATGAATTATGCAGTAAAGGGAAGGGCGGTGAAGCGATGCAGCCGGATCGCGCGTTGAGCGTATCGGAGCTCAACGAATACGTGCGCAGGCTCCTTGCAGGGGATGCGCTGCTGCGAAACGTTGTGGTGACGGGCGAAATTTCGGGCTACAAGCACCACGTCAGCGGCCACCGCTACTTCTCCCTGAAGGACGCTGGCGCGCGGGTGCAGTGCGTGATGTTCCGCCAGAGCGCCATGGGCCTGACCTTTCAGCCTCAGGACGGCATGCAGGTGCGCGTGCAGGCCTCGGCCTCGCTGTTCCCGAGGGACGGCATCTACCAGCTCTACGTCAATTCCATGCAGAAGGCCGGGGTCGGCGACCTCTACCAGAAGTTCGAGGCGCTGAAGCGCAAGCTGACGGCGGAGGGCCTGTTCGATCCCGCGATCAAGAAGGAGATTCCGCTGAAGCCGCGCTACATCGGCATCGCCACCTCCCGCACCGGAGCGGCGCTGCGGGACATGGTGCGCATCGCACGGCGGCGCAATCCCCGCGTGGGCGTCATCATCGCCCCCTGCTCGGTTCAGGGTGCGGAGGCCGTGAGCGAGATCGTTCAGGCGCTGGAAAAACTCAACCGCGATGGCAGGGCGGATGTGATCCTGCTGGGGCGCGGCGGCGGCTCCATCGAGGATCTGTGGGCCTTCAACGAGGAGGCGGTCGCTCGGGCGATTGCTGCCTCTGAAATTCCGGTGATCTCCTGCGTGGGCCACGAGACGGACTTCACCATCGCGGATTTCGTGGCCGACGTTCGCGCGGCAACTCCGTCCATGGCTGCGGAGATCGCCGTGCCGGTGCTTGCCGACCTCCAGCGGAGCCTGGACACCGCCATGCGAAGGGTCTCCGCAGGGCTGACGCAGTGCAACCGGCTGCGCAGGGCGGAGCTGATGCGCGTGTGCGCGTCGCCGCTGTTTAAAAACCCCGCACAGGTGCTGATCGACGGGCGGCGAAGCGCGCTGGACGGACTGTGGGAGCGCTGCCGAAGCGCCCAGACTGCGCGCCTGGAGCGCCTGGGCAACCATCTGGAGCGGGTTTCGGTCAAGCTGGATGCGCTCAACCCGGCGGGCGTGCTGGAGCGGGGCTACGCCTACGTCAGCACGGACGCGGGCGTGTGCACCAGTGCGGCATCGCTGGATAAGGGCATGCAGGTGGAGCTGCACCTGCGCGACGGCCGGGCCAGCGCGGAAATTCTCGAAACGAAGCTTACGGAGAAGAAATGATATGGAAGAGAAGCTGAACTTTGAGGCGGGCATGCAGGAGCTCGAGGAGCTGGCGCGATCTCTGGAGAGCGGCGAGATGACGCTGGAGGCCTCCTTTGCCGCCTTTGAGCGCGCAAACGTGCTGCGCAAAGAGCTGCAGAAGCTGTTGGACGAGGGCGACGAAAGAATACGCGTGCTCACCGCGTCCGGTGAGGACGAACTGAATGCGGAGGAGATCAAATGAAGAGCCTGAAGGAATACGCGGAGATCGTGAACGCGCGCCTGCGCACTGTCTTTCCCGCACTTGCGGAGAACAGCTTTGTCGAGGGCGAGATGCCCGAGCTGCTGGTGCGTTCGATGAATTACAGCCTACTGGCAGGCGGCAAGCGCCTGCGCCCGAGCATGCTGCTGGCTGCGGTGGACATGCTGGGTGGGGATGCGGACTTCACGCTGGACTTCGCCTGCGCGGTGGAAATGATCCATAGCTATTCGCTGATTCACGACGACCTGCCGGGCATGGACGACGACACCATGCGCCGGGGCCGTCCCACGAACCACGTGGTGTTCGGCGTGGGTCAGGCGATTCTCGCGGGCGACGGCCTGCTGAACGCGGCCTTTGAGCTGATGCTGAAGCGCGCGCTGGAGAAGCCGGAGCTGGCGCAGCGCAGCCTGCGCGCGATCTACGAAATCGCCACCGGCGCGGGTGTGACCGGCATGATCGCCGGGCAGGTGCTGGATCTGTACTGTGAACACAACGCGGTGATGGATGCCCACGCGCTGAGCTACATTCACCGGGACAAGACAGCGTGCATGTTCATCTATCCCCTGCGCGCCGCCGGTGCGCTTGCCGGGGCCACGCAGGAGCAGATCGATGCGCTGGGGCGCTACGGCGAAAACTTCGGCCGCATCTTCCAGGCGACGGACGATCTGCTGGACGTGCTGGGCAACGCTGCCGAGATGGGCAAGACCCTGGGCAAGGACGCGGAACAGGGCAAACTGACCGTGGTTTCCCTGCACGGCGTGGAGGGTGCGCGCGCGCAGGTGCGCATGCTGCTGGAGCGCGCCATGACGGAGCTGGACAGCTTCGGTTCCGGGGCCCAGTTCTTCCGCGATCTGATCGCGTCCATGGTGGATCGCACGAAATAATTCTTGGTAGAGGGGATTACGAATGCTGAAGGAGCTTCAGAATCCGTCACAACTGAAAAGGATGTCCTATCGGGAGCTGGAGGCGCTTGCTGCCGAGATCCGCACGGAGCTGATCGACACAGTCGCCGAATGCGGCGGTCACCTTGCGTCCAATCTGGGCGTGGTGGAGCTGACACTGGCGATGCACCGCGTGTTCAACTGCCCGGAGGACAAGTTCGTCTTTGACGTGGGGCACCAGTGCTACGTGCACAAGATGCTCACCGGCAGGTACGCCCAGTTCCGCACGCTGCGCAAGCAGGGCGGCATCAGCGGCTTCCCAGATGCGGATGAGAGTATCTGCGACACCTTCGTGGCCGGACACGCCTCCAGCGCGATCTCGGCGGCGCTGGGCATGGCGCGCACGCGGGATGTGATGCACGCGGACAACAGCGTGGTCGCCCTCGTCGGCGACGGCGCGCTGACCGGCGGCATGTGCTACGAGGCGCTCAACGACGCGGGCCAGAGCAAGACGCGGATGATCGTGATTCTGAACGACAATGAGATGTCCATCTCCCGGAACGTGGGCGCGCTCAGCGGCTATCTGAACGGCCTGCGCCAGAGCCAGAGCTACTGCGCCTTCAAGCGCACGGTTCGCCGCGGCCTGGAGAAGATCCCCGGCATCGGCGTTCCTGTGTTCCACTTCATCGAGAAGCTGCGCGACGCGCTGAAGTCACTGTTCATCGACGGCAAGTTCTTTGAGGCGCTGGGCTTTGTCTACATCGGGCCAATCGACGGCCACGACATCAAGCATCTCTGCCGCATCCTGAACCGTGCCAAAAACGACAAGCGTCCCGTGCTGGTGCATGTGGTGACCCAGAAGGGCAAGGGTTATCGCCCTGCGGAGAGCCATCCGGACGCCTTCCATGGCGTTGCGCCCTTCTATGTGGAGTCCGGCAAGGCGCGCAGCGGCGGCGAGGCGGGCTGCGGCGAGATCATCGCGCACCAGCTGAGCGAGATGGCCGACAGCGACATCCGCATCAGCGTGATCAGCGCTGCGATGCCCTCGGGCACGGGCATGCAGGAGTTCCAGAAGCAGCACCCGGATCGCTTCTTCGACGTGGGCATCGCCGAGGAGCATGCGGTGACGATGGCTGCGGGCATGGCCTCCTCCGGCATGAAGCCCTACGTGGCGATCTATTCCACCTTTATGCAGCGCGCGTACGATCAGATTCTCACCGACGTGTGCCGCTGCGAGCTGCCGGTCACCTTCCTGCTGGATCGCGCGGGCTTCGTCGGCGCGGACGGCAAGACCCATCAGGGCCTGTTCGACCTCAGCTACCTGCGCAGCATGCCCAACCTGATTCTGGCCGCGCCCCGGGACGTGCGCGACCTGAAGAAGCTCATCGATCTGAGTGCCAGCGTCAACCAGCCCATGGCCATCCGCTACCCCAAGGCGGGGCTGGATCTCGGCCCGAGGATGGCGGCTCAGCAGCCGCTGCAGGTGGGCGAATGGGAGCTGCTCAGCGACGGCAGCGACGTGATGATCTTCGCCGTCGGCTCCATGGTGCAGACGGCCATGCAGACGGCCATCGAGCTGATGGGCAAGCGCGTCAGCGCAGGCGTGGTGGACGCGCGCTTCATCAAGCCCATGGACAAAAAGCTGCTGCTGGAAAAGAGCCGGAATGTGCAGCTGGTGGTCACCATCGAGGAGAACAGCGTACTCGGCGGCTTCGGCGAGGGCGTGGCGGCGGAGCTCAGCGCCACAGGACTGCACAAGCGGGTGCTGAATCTGGGCGCGCCGGACGAATTCATCGCCCACGCCCGGATTTCGCAGCAGCGCCGCTACTGCGGGCTCTCGGTGGAGCAGATCTCCGCGCGGATACTGGAGACGCTGACGAGCGAACGGGAGGGCAAGGCATGAAGCGAAGGCGCGCGGACATCGCGCTGTACGAGGATCTGAACCTGGAGAGCATCGCACTGGCGCGCGCGCTCATCATGGAGGGGCGCGTGATGGCCGGAGACCGGAAGATCCTGAGCGCAAGCGAGAACGTCAGGCCCGGGGACGTGCTGCGGGTGCGCGGCGAATTGGACGCCTACGTCAGCCGCGGCGCACACAAGCTCAAAAAGGCGCTGGAGGTCTTTCACATCGATCTGAAGGGCAAGACCTGCGTGGACGTGGGCTCGTCCACGGGCGGCTTTACAGACGTGATGCTGCGCGCGGGCGCAGGGCACGTATACTGCGTGGACGTGGGCTACAACCTGCTGGACTACCGCATTCGCAGCGACAGTCGGGTCACGGCGCTGGAGCGCACCAACGCGCGGCTGCTGACGCGGGAGCACTTTTCCGAGCTTCCCGAGTTCGGCGCGACGGACGTTTCCTTTATCTCGCTGAAGGCGGTTCTTCCGGTGGTGTTGCCGCTGCTGACCGGGCGGTGCGAGTTCGTTGCGCTGGTCAAGCCCCAGTTCGAGGCTCCAAAGGAGGACGTGGGGGAAAAGGGCGTGGTGCGGGATCCTGCGGTGCACGCCCGGGTGCTTCAGGACATTCTGGATTTCGTCCCGGAGACCGGGTGGCACGCAGCGGGTCTTGATTTTTCGCCGGTGCAGGGCCCGGAGGGAAACATCGAATTTCTGCTGCATCTGCTGCCGGGCGTTGATTCCGAATTGCGTTTCTGTAAAGAACGGATAAATGACATAATTTCGGCAGCTTATGACAAATTTTTTAAATCGTCCAAAGGGGGCTTGTAACTTCGCTTTTCTTTGGTATATTCTATATAAGAGGTATGTGAGGTGATTCGCATGGAATTTCGGAGAGTGGGCATCGTTTGGAATCCCTCCAAGCGTGTCGGCTTCGATGTTGCGCGCGAATTGAAAGAGCTGCTGGACGAATATGATATTTCGGTCACGACGGGAATAACGCTGGCGCATGCACTGGGTACTCCGGAGCTCTCCGAGGGGAGCTTTGAGGACTGCGATCTGCTGATGGTGCTGGGTGGAGACGGAACCATACTCTCTGCGCTGGATCATGCGCTGCCGAAGAACATTCCCGTTCTGGGGATCAATCTCGGTCGGATGGGCTTTCTGACTGAGGTGGATCCCGTTGATCTTCGCAGGGACGTCATCAATGTGCTGGAGGGCCGCTATACGCTGGATGAGCGAATGACAATGACGATTCAGGGGGAGGATGAAAAAAACGCCTTTGCCCTGAACGAGATCATTGTTACCCGGTCGACGCCCTATGTGCGCATCCTGTCCCTGGAGATTGAGGTCAACGGAATCCTGGTCGATCGAATTTCCGGCGATGGTCTAATTGTGGCAAGTGCAACCGGATCAACCGCCTATTCGCTGTCTGCCGGCGGGCCGATTATTCGACCCGGCCTGGGCTGTTTTGTCATTACGCCGATCTGTCCGCATACGATGAACGCGCGTCCGGTGGTCGTTTCTTCCGACGATCTGATTACGATTCGCGTACTGGACGACAGAGGCGGGGCGCACGCAGTGCTGGATGGGCGCAAGTGCGTGGACGTTAAGCCCGGTCAGCCCGGCATCACCATTTCGCGCTCGAACCTGAAGGCACGCTTCATTCGCCTTCACGACCGTAATTATTTCAGCTTGTTGCGGGACAAGCTGTCTGAGTGGACACATTGAGCTCTGATATTTGGGAGCGGACGCAGGAGGAATCAACCGGACATGAAGAGCGCGCGCCATAATCTGATTTTGGAAATCATCGAGGATAAAGATATTGAAACCCAGGAGGAACTGGCGGAGGAACTGAAGAACCACGGCGTGAAGGTGACGCAGGCGACGGTATCGCGGGACATCAAGGAGCTGCGTCTGTTGAAGGTGCTCTCGGAGAACGGCGGCTACAAGTATGCCACCGTGGAGCGCGCGGAGAAGGGCCTGAACGAGCGCTTCATTCGCATTCTGACCGAGTCCATCGTCAACATGGAAGCCGTGGGCAACCTGATGGTCATCAAGACGCTGTCGGCCAGCGCCGCTGCGGCCTGCGAGGCCATTGATTCGATGAAGTGGAACGAGGTGCTGGGCACCATCGCCGGAGACAACACCGTGCTGATCATCGGCCGGTCCCCGGAGGCGATCGAGATCGTCCAGAACCGCTTCCACAATCTGCTGAAGAGATAGAGAAATGCTGCTTGAACTGACAATCCGAAATATTGCCCTGATTGAATCGCTGCGCATCGAATTTGCGCAGGGATTCAATGTGCTTACGGGCGAAACCGGCGCAGGCAAGTCCATCGTGGTGGACAGCGTGAATCTGGCGCTGGGCGGTCGCGCCGACCGGGACATGATCCGCACCGGCGCGGAGAAGGGCAGTGTGCAGGCGCTGTTCGACATCTCCGGGAATGCGGCGGCGCTGGAGCTGGCCGCGGAGCTCGGCGTGGATGCGGACGGCGGCCTGGTCTGCGTGTCACGGGAGCTGAGCCGCAGCGGGCGCAACATCTGCCGCATCGCCGGTACGGTGCTGCCGCTGGCGACGCTGAAGCAGTTCACCGCGCTGCTGGTGGACGTGCACGGACAGCATGAGCACCAGTCGCTGATGAATCCGGCGAAGCACATGGAGTTTCTGGACGCCTTTGGCGACGAGGAACACCTTGGAAAGATGGCGGCGGTGAGAACGGCTCATGCGGCGCGCGCGGCGACGGCTTCGGAACTGCGCAAGCTGCTCAAGGACGCCTCCGAGCGGGAGCGGCTGATCGACATGCTCCGCTTCCAGGTGGAGGAGATCTCCTCCGCAAAGCTCAAGAGCGGCGAGGAGGAGAAGCTGGAGCGCAAGCTGCGCATGCTGGAGAATGCGGAGAAGGTGCGCAACGGCGTGGACACGGCCTACGAGCTGACCTACGGCGGCGATGGCCGTGCCCTGAGCGCCCAGGAGGCGCTGCTGCGCGCGAGCTCCGCCATGGAGGGCATTGCCGGTCTGGATCCGCGCTTTGAAAAGCTTGCGGGTGAGCTAAAAGGATTGTATTATGGCGTGCAGGAAGCCGGTGCGGAGCTGCAGGCCCTCAGCGAGGAGCTGAGCTTTGACCCCAGGCTGATGGAGAAAATCGGCGACCGGCTGGATCTGATCTCTCGCCTGGAGCGCAAGTACGGCGCGACGGTGGACGAGGTCATCGCCTTCGGAAACGCCGCCCGGGCGCGGCTGGAGTCCATTCAGTCCGGCGACGCGCGCATCGCGGAGCTGAAGAAGCAGCTCAAGCAGCAGGATCACGCGCTTCGCGAGGCCTGCGAGGCGCTGACAAACTCCCGGCGGGCGCTGGCGGAGGATTTCGAGCGCGACCTGCTGGAGCAGCTTAGGGATCTGGGCATGGCGCGCTGCCGCTTCCGCGTGGATTTCCGGGCACTGGAGAAGCCCACTGCGGAGGGCGCGGAGCAGGTAGAGTTCCTGATCTCCTCGAATCCCGGCGAACCGCTGAAGCCCCTGGCCTCCGTGGCCTCCGGCGGCGAGCTGTCGCGCGTCATGCTGGCGATGAAGGCCATCGCGCTGGATCGCGGCGGTGTGGATTCCATGGTGTTTGACGAGATCGACACCGGCGTCTCCGGGCGCATGGCCCAGGTCGTGGGCGAGAAGATGCAGGAGATCGCGACGCGCAAGCAGGTGCTTTGCGTGACCCATCTGCCGCAGATCGCCGCGCTGGGCGACGCGCACTTCCGCGTTGAGAAATCCACGGACGGCGAGCGCACCCAGACCAACGTTGTGCGGCTGGATCGCGATGGCAGGATTCACGAGCTTTCCCGCCTGGTGGGCGGCGCAGAGGACAGCGAGAGCAGCCTCTCCCATGCGGCGCACATGCTGGACGATGCGAGGGAGCGCCTGGAGCGTCTGAAACAGGGACGCATTGGGTAACAGAATACTATAAAACGGATGAAGTCGGCTGATTTCATCCGCTTTTTATGCAGAAATTATGAATGATAAACCAGCATAGACAATGAAAAAACAATGCGAATCCTGCAATGTAGTGGAAAGAGGATGCATAAAAACGTTTTTGATGGGAAAATGCGTGCATCTTTGTATGCATGTGCGCAGCAAAACATGAACTTATTCGCAATTGGGCATCTTGCATAAACTGGAAAACGTTTGCCATCTTTCTGTGTTAAAACTGGACATTCTTCACAATTGGCTGCATTTTTAATGGAAAGCTAAACTTCAATTGTTATAATTATACGTAATTGCACTGGAATGTATAAAGCGGGCGGCGCGCACATATCATAACAGTGTCGTGCAGCCGAAGATCCGAACCCGATTCTGCTGTATCGCGGAAAGTCACAGCGAAGAGAGAAGGATGGAAATGAAGAGCATCAAACGCCTGTTTCAGAAGGACAGATATGGCTTCGTGCGGGGAACCATCGCACTGGGCTTTATTTTGCTGCTGATCGCCATGCTGTTTTCGTGGATTCTGGTCAACCGTGATTCCAGGGGAGCGGAGGAGCGCGCGGCGGATGCGGCCCGGCAGGTTGCCCAGCAGTTTCAGATGCTGATCGAGGATGGCTTCCGCCAGATGAACGTCGTCTCCGAGGAGATCGGCCAGGCGTCGGAAGGCGCGCTGGATCAGATCGCCAACATGGTGCGCTACGGCGTGTTCAGCGATGCGATGATCGTGTCCGACTGCGTGGAATACCACATGGACGGCACAAGGGCGGAGGTGGAACAGACGCCCCGCTACATTCGCTATCATACGGATGAGGTCGAGGGGAAGATCATCAGGTGTGAGGATGATACGGTGCAGCTGTGCGTCTCCATCGGCGAATCAGCGGAGCTGGCGGCTTGCCTTGATCCCGACCGCCTGGACTGGATTATGGAGAGTGCTTACACAGAGAACTATGGATACGCCATTTACAATTCCACCACGGGCGTTTATCTCATCAATCGGAGCCGGTATGAGGGCGGCGGCTATTACGACGCGCTGCTGAAGCTCAACAGCGATGGAAGCACGGAGAAGCTGCTGAACGCCCAGGTGGCGCAGACGCATGTGCATTCGGCATCTGACGGCGGCTCGGAATACATCGCCCAGACGGACACGGCCATCTATCCCCTGAGCATCGCCCTGTTCATTCCGGGCGAGCTGCTGATGCAGAATGAGAAATCCATCGGACTTACAACGGTCCTGTTCATTGTGGCGATCCTCGTGCTGATTCTGGCGCTGGCGGTGTACGTGGTCGTCATCATGCGGAGCATGCGTCAGGAGAGCAGCATGCAGCGGCGCAGATCGCGCATCTCTGAGAAGATGCTGGTGCTGGCTGCGGAGGACTCAAAGTCCCGGCTGTACCTCTATCAGCGCCGGCAGGACAGGATTCTGGCCTACTACGACGGCCTGAGATACGAGGGCGAGGTCGAGGAGGCTGCCGCCCCGAGGAATATCTCCGAGCTGGGCGTTCGCTGCGGCCTTAGCGAGACGGACACGGAGCAGCTGCAGGAGCGCGTTCGTGAGCTCAAGCCGGGAGAGCGCTGCAACCTGAACCTGCTCTGCAGCGTGCAGGACAGCAAGCACCTGCTGCGCTTTGCACTGAATTCCGACGAGGAGAACGGTGATCTTGTGCTCGGCGCCATGCGCGATTGCACGGTGGAGCAGCAGACGAAGATCCGCTTCAGCGACGAGCGAAACTTCCGCAAGGCGATCCTTCCGAAGACCATCTGCGTGTGGCAGATCAACTTCGGGCGCAGCCGGTGGAAGCTTACCGACTGCCGTCCGGGCGTTGAAGTCGCCCGCGTGGGCGTCAGGCTGAACGAATGGCGCGATTACGAGGGCGATCTGAACGGACTTGCGCGCGAGTACGTCCATCCCGAGGATTATGCGGAGTATACCGCGAAGATGAACGCAGAATCCATACTGGATGCATATACCAGGGGCAGGTTCGAGCAGGTGTCGGAATACCGCATCCGCGGCTTCGACGATCAGTATCAGTGGCATCGCCAGGTGCTGCGTGTATTCAAGAACCCGGACAGCGGCGAGATCATCGCAAATCTGTACCTGCTGAACGTGGATGCGGAGAAGAATGCGGAGATCGAGCGCAAGCAGCGCACGCGCATCCTCCAGCAGACCCTCACCGCCCTCGGCGGCATCTATTACGGCCTGTATTACGTCAATCTGGACGACGACCTGTGCTATGCGGCGCGCACCCATGGCGGCGAGATGATCACCCAGCTCAGCACGCCGTTCAAGGCGACGTTTGCTGCTTACATTCAGCGGAATGTAGTTCCGGAGGATCGCGAGAAGCTGAGCAAGCTGCTGGATCCCTACTACATCCGCAAAAATATCCGCGAGGGCTGCCATTTCGTGCGCTGCGAGTACCGCAGAATCGTCGGGGACGGCTACGAGTGGTCGGCGGTGATCGTGCAGGCGGCACGCTTTGAAAACGCGACCGTGAGGGAGGTCGTCGTGGCGCTGCGCGACATCAACGGCGAAAAGCAGCAGAATGTATAATTCACTGAAGAGACATAAAATACTGTGCGCCCGGCGTTTGCCGGGCGCATTTGCATGCATTGAATCGCTTTTCAGCAGCCGTACTTGATGCGCACGCGCTCCAGCTTCTCGCCGAAGGGGCGTGCCAGCAGGTTCAGGAAGATCACGTTGGAGACGGCGTAGGCGATGGTGTAGGGGAGCGCGGTGCCCAGCGCCGACACATACAGCGCAGGATTGAAACCGCCGTTGTACCAGAGCACCGTCCAGACGTCCATGATGAAGGAGTAGGCCACGCCCGCGAACACGCCGTAGAGCGAGAGCAGGATGCGGCTGTGCTTCAACGGACGCGCGAGGAAGCCCGCCAGCAGGCCTAGCAGACCCCAGGAGAGCATCTGAAAGGGTGTCCACGGCCCCTGACCGAAGTAGAAGTTGGAGATCAGCGCGGAGAGCGCGCCGGTGAGGAAGCCGGCCTCGCCGCCCAGATACATGGCCGTGATCACCACCAGCGCCGTGATGGGCTTGAAGCCGGGAATCGCCATGAACACGAAGCGGCCAACCACGGAGAGCGCAGTCATCACCGCCACGAGAATCATCCGGCGCGTGCCCGTCTTGCGGCGCTCAAAGCCGCAGGAGAACAGCACCAGCGCCAGCAGCGTCACAAGCAGCGAGGCCAGTGCGTAGTTGTCGCCGCTGGAGAGCAGGGCGAAGCACAGCACCACCGCCGGAATGGCCACGAAGGGCAGCACGATTCCCAGAATTTTGCGCAGCCTTGCGCTGCGAATCAGCAGCAGCTTCATCGCGCGCCGCCGTTTCTGCGGCAGAGCTCCGCCGCGTCCTCGACCGTGGCCACACCCTCGTACCAGCCGCGGCAGATGCGGTTGGCGGAGGTGGTGTAGAAGCTGTTTTCATCGAAGAAGCGCGCGGGCGCGTCCTCCGAGACGATCTCGCCGCGGAAGAACAGCGCACAGCGGTCTGCACAGCGGGCGGCGAACTCCACATCGTGGGTTACGAGCAGTATGGTGATTCCCTCGGCCTTCAGGTCGCGCAGCACCTCCAGCACCGCCGTCTGCGCGTGGGAGTCCACGCCCTTGGTGGGCTCGTCCAGCAGCAGAACCTTCGGCCTCGAGGCCAGCACCTTGGCCAGCGCTACCAGCTGCTGCTCGCCGCCGCTCAGGTCGTAGGGGTGGCGCTCCATCAGATGCTCCAACGAATAGGGGAGCGCCGACGGGTCCGCGTGCACCTCGCGCAGCTCTTCCCGCACAGTGCTCTTTAAAAACACCGTCTGCGGATCCTGCGGCAGCAGCGCCACGCAATCCCGGTACAGCGACTGACCGCGATACTGCTGAATCTTCTTCCCGAAGATGCGGATGGAACCGCTGTACGGGCGGCACAGTCCGGCACACAGCTTCAACAGCGTGGACTTGCCCGAACCGTTCGACCCCAGAAAGCAGAAGATCTCGCCCCGGCGCACCTGAAGGTTCAGCCTCTTCAGCACATCGGGGTACTCCCGACCGTAGCGGAAGTAGACGTTCTTGAATTCGAGGACAGTTTCCGAACTGCGCGATGTGGGCGCTTCGGGCAAGCTGCGCACGTCGCTTCCGAAGTGCTCCCTCAGAAAACGGCGTCCCTCGCGCACGGTGATCGGACATTCGCCCACTCCGCTGACTGCGTGAAACAGCCGAACCGCGCCAGGCATGGCGTCCAGCAGCACCGGATGCGAGCGCAGGCACTCGCAGGCCCGCGCCGGCGGCAGGTCCAGCTGCAATGTTCCGTCCTCCAACACCAACACCCGGTCCGCCATGGGCAGCACGGACTCCAGGCGGTGCTCGATCAGAATCACACCCACGCCCATCTCGCGGTTGAGCTTGGAGACGGTGTTCAGAAAGTCTGCTGCCGCAATGGGATCCAGCTGGGAGGTGGGCTCATCCAGCAGCAAGATCTTTGGCTGCATCACCATCACTGCCGCCAGATTCAGCAGCTGCTTCTGACCGCCGGAGAGCTCGCTCACGTCCCGCTCAAACCAGTCCGAGATGCCGAAGTAGCTGGCCATCTCCGCGACCCTGCGGCGAATGACGCTCTGGGGCAGACACAGGTTCTCCAGACCGAAGGCCAGCTCGTGCCAGACCTTGTCGGTGACGATCTGCTGTTCGGGGCGCTGCATCACGTAGCCGATCTCACAGGCCGAGACGCGGTCTGAAAGCGCCTGCTGGGCGACGCCGTTGTAATACACGCAGCCCTGCATGCTGCCGATGGGCGCGAGTTCCCGCTTCAGCAGGCGCATCAGCGTGGATTTGCCCGAGCCTGTGGCGCCGATCAGCGCGAGAAAATCGCCGGCCTCCATGCGGAAGCTGACGTCGTGCAGCACTGGCTGTAACGCGCCCGGAAATGAAAAGCTCAGATTTTCAACTTTAAGGATTTCCAACGGATTCGTTCCTCCACTTCCAACAGTGCCGGGAAAAGGGCCAGAATGGCGTAAGAAGCATAGGCTGCGCAGCCCAGCGCATTGGGCGACGGCAGCGCGTAGCGCGGGTAGAAGCTGCACGCGAGCGCACCGCAGGCGATTGCGGCGATGGTGCAGCCGCCCAGCAGCAGGCAGCCCAGGCACATCAGTCCGTCCCGCAGTTGAAAGCGGAACAGCGCAAAACGGGTGCGCCGGCCCACGCCGTAGCCCCGGGCGCACATACTGTCCGCCGTGATGATGCCGTTCTCCAGCGCCCAGCTCACCAGCACGGAAAAGATGCGCAATTCTCCCCGAAGCCGGTCCGGCAGATTCTCATCCCGGAACAGCCCCAGCGCCTTCTGTGCATCCCGCACGCGCCTGGTCTGCTTGCGCAGCAGCGGTATGTAGCGCAACGCAATGGAGAGGATCAGCGTCAGCTTCGGCAGTACCGAGCCGAATACGTACAGCAGTTTGTCGCTGGTCATGATCTGCTGAAAGGAGCGGAACCAGTACAGTACCGCCAGGATCATGCCGCCCATCGCTGCGCCGTAGTAGATCGCCTCCAGCGTGACGGGGTTGTCGTTGAGCACGAACAGAACCGTTGCGCCGTTGTGATTGAACAGCGGATTGAGCAGCGCCGACAGCACGAACAGCAGGAGATAGGGCAGATGCGCCGTGGGACGCGCGTCGGGATTGCGGGAAATGAAGAACAGCAGCGCGCCGAGCAGCGAGATCGCCAGAATCGCCGGATTGAAGCAGAACATGGCGATGCCCGCGACCATCATCAGCCACAGAAAGGCCGCGATCGGATTGACGTTGTCCAGTGCGCTCATTTCAAATCCTCACCCAGATTCAGCGTGTATTCCCAGGCGATCTCGTCGCCCTCGTGCACCAGGCAGCTGCCGCAGCCGACGCTCTCCTGAACGCCGTTGACGGAGTAGATCCAGCCCGACAGGTCGCCGTAGTCAAAT
>SFNY01000032.1 GCA_004554085.1 Clostridiales bacterium
GTCGTCGCTGAGCAGCGCGATCACCTGCCAGCCCTTGTTCTCAGGCTTGGCCATCTCCGGGAAGATCTTGTCGATCTTGTCGCCCTCGCCGGACACGGAGTTGAACAGACCGGGGCGCTTGCAGAACTTGTAGGCCTGCACCAGCACGTCCGGGCTGGGGCTGTCCACGCTGATCGGGAGATCCGTAACCTCCTGGATGCAGTCGATCATCCACCTGAGGGTTTCAACCTCCTCCACCTCCGGCACGGAGGCGCAGCAGTCGATGAAGGTCGCACCGGCTTCCGCCTGCATGCGCGCGCGCTCCTTGATGAACTCGCTGTCGCGGCGCGCAATGGCATCGGCCACAGAGGGAATGGAACCGTTGATTTTTTCGCCGATAATTATCATTGTTTGTCCTCCAAATCAATCCAGATGGTAAATTTCCGCCATGTCCGACCAGAATTCACCCTCCGCGCGATCCTCCAGCGGCTGCATCAGCGGCTTGACGATGTCCCACCACTGCTGGGTGACGGGGTCGGCAGCCATCTTCGCCATGTCCGCCTCGTAATCATCGCCCACGTACTCGTAGTAGGTGAAGAGGTAGTCGCCGCGGCTGTAGATGGAGTAGTTCTGCAGATGGCATTCCTTGATCATTTCATTCACGCCCGGCAACGGGTTGGCGTGGTGCTTCTTGTAGGCCTCCAGGCACTCCGGCTTGATCTTGATCATCTGTCCGAAACGCATCATACGCCCATCCCCCCTCAGTAGATCTTTCCGGCCTCGTCGAACAGGGCCTTGACGTTCTCTGCGGGCACGTCCGCCTGCAGGGCCTCATGGCTGGGAGAGACGATCAGGCCGGTGGGGAACACCGTACGCAGCTCGCGCACCTTTGCGGCGACCTGCTCGGGCGTGCCGTAGGGCAGCAGATCCTGGGTGTCCACGCCGCCGCAGAAGGCGACCTTGCCCTCGAACTTCGACTTCAGGTTCTCCGGCTGCATGCCCGCCGCCATCGCCTGGATGGGATGGATCACGTCCACGCCCGCCTCGATCAGCTGGGGAATGGCCTCCACGATGGAGCCGCAGGAGTGATACACGATCTTCACGCCGTAGCTGTGGGCGATCTCGATCAGGCGCTTTGCGCCGGGGATCACGAAGCGGGAGACCAGGTCGGGGCTGATCATCAGTCCGCGCTGGGAGCCGATGTCGTCGCCGATGAGCACGGCGTGCACCTTGCCCTTCGTGGCCTCCAGGAAGATGCGCAGCGCCTTCTCGTAGAATTCAATGATCTTCTCGTCCACGTAGTGCACGATCTCCGGCTCTGCGACCATGTTCATCAGCGCCGTCTGCATGCCGAAGGCCGCGCAGGTGTCCTGGAAGTGGCAGGCCCAGAGCATGCCCATGACCACCTTGCCCTCCGGGGCCTCGTCCACCAGCTTGCGGCAGAGCTCGGGATCAATGTACTTCTCGGGATCCGGCCAGGGGAAGTTCACCGCGAGGACGTCGTCCATGTCCTCGCACTCCGCAAAGCAGCCGTCCGCGGTGAGCGTGCGGTGCTCGGTATCGACGTTGGAGCCGTTCATGTACCAGTCAAAGGCGGCAAAGATGGCGTTGCAGGTGGGGGAATGATAGGGAATCTCCACGGCGTAGAAGTCGTCGCCGCAGACGCGCTTCAGGCCCTTCGTGTCCTCCACTCCATAGAACGCGCACAGCTTCTTTGCCTCCTCCGGGGTGGGGTCGCCCAGCCAGCAGGCGGGACGGTCGACCGGTTCGTAGGCAATCGTGGCATAGAATCTCTCAATACTGTTCATTCATCCGGCTCCCTTCGTTGTGTTCTTATGATCAATTGCTTTCGCAAGGTGATTTCAAATTCAATTTGCTGCGCCCGGGGCGCTGGATTGCCGCAGATAGAATTGGGGGAAGGGGCGGACGATTGTCCGCCCCTGAATCAGATTACCACTGGCAGGGCAGGAAGGATTCCACGTTCTCAGCGTTGATGATGTCGGTGCCGATGAAGGAAACGCGGGCGATGTCCTCGCCGTTGAAGTACTCAGCAACGGTGCGGACCGCGAGGCCGGCGTCGCCCTGGCAGGACTGATAGCTGCACGCGCTCAGGTCGCCGCTCTGGATCAGCTCAGCGCCCTGCTTGGAGATACCGGCAGCAACGATGATGATGTCGTCGCGGCCAGCGGCCTTGCAAGCCTCGGCAGCGCCGATGGCCTGGTCGGAGTCGTCCGCCAGAACGATGGCGTTCAGCTTGTCGCCGTACTTGGTGATCCAGTCAGACACGACCTGCTTGACAGCGGAGGCCTCGAAGCCGGGGCTCTGGATGTCGAGGTGCTCGATTTCCGGATACTTGGAGCCCAGCTCGGACATGGGGCCGAAGCAGCGGGCATAGTAGGGAGAGCCGCCGACGTTGTGGGTGATGTAGGCCACGCCGCCCTTGCCGCCGAGGTCCTCGCCCAGCTGGTTGGCCAGAACGCGCATCTGATACCAGTCGTTGGGGCCGGTGTAGGCGCGGATGAAGTTCATCGCGGAAGCCTCAGGCAGGGTGTTGCTGCAGAAGGCGGGGATGCCGGCGTCGGTGATCTTCTTGAACTGCTGGGCAGCATGATCGGCGCTCAGGGGAATCAGCACGATGGCGTCGGGCTGCTCGTTGATGGCCTGATCGATGTAGCCGTCCTGCGTGGACTGATCCCAGTTGGGGTCATAGATGTCGCAGGTCATGCCGACCGCCTCGCAGGCAGCCTGGAAGGCCTCGGAGTAGCAGGTGGTCCATGCATGCGCGCCGTGCACGATGCAGATCACATGCTTGCCCTTCGCGCCGTCCGCGGGAGACTCCGGGAAGGTCGCGTCAGCGGAGGTATCCCAGTCGAGATACTCATAATAGTGCCACTTGTCGGGATTGGTGTCTTCCAGCTGCTCCAGCTCCTCATAGGTGCCGACGGCTTCCGGAACGTCGAAGGTGACGCCGGGGGCCAGCATGGGATGGTTGTCGGTGGTCATCAGGGTGGCGACTGCTTCGTCGAACAGCGCCTTGGAGTCTTCGAGGTTGTCAGCCAGCGCCACATTGCACAGCAGCACTGCCATGACCAGCAGGATACCCAGGATCTTCTTCATGGTTTTTCCTCCTTAAATTAAAGCGCGAACGCTTTTTTAATGTAGATATTGGCCTCAGGCCTTTCCGATTTCCCGCAGGTGTTCGTTGTGCAGGTTGGGACGGGTACCCACAACCTTGCTGCGCCTGTACTGCGCGAGGGTCTCGTACACGATGCAGACGATCAGGATCGCCGCGATCACCAGCACCTGCTGCTCGGTCTTCTTGAACAGAGATTTCAGGAAGCCGATGGCGATCAGGGAGACCCAGGTCCAGATGACGCTGCCCTTGCCGCCGGAGAGGGAGGTGCCGCCGATGATGGTCGCCGTGATGGCGATCATCAGGGGGCTGATGCCCTTTTCGCCCATGGTGATGGACGCCGCGCCGGAGTAGATGCCGTTCAGGGCGCCGCCCAGCGCGCAGCCGGTGGAGGAGATCACGAACGCCAGCGTGGTGACGCTGCGGCTCTTGATGCCGGCCAGCCACGCGGTTTCCACATTGCCGCCCACCATATAGATGTTCCTGCCCGTGCGGGTGAAGCGCAGAAAGATCCATACGAGGAAGATTGCGACCGTGGTGATGATGAAGTAGAGCGAGAACGGCAGGGGGCCGACCGCGCTGTTGAGCAGCTCATTGAAGGCATAGTCGCGTCCGATGGAGAGCTCCGCGCCGCCGGTGTAGATGTACATCAGGCCCTTCAGAACAAACTGCATGCCCAGGGTGACGATGAACGAGGGGATCTCGAACTTCGTTGCAAGCGTGCCGTTCACCAGGCCGATGGCCACGCCGGAGAGGGTCGCGACCAGGATGGCCAGCGCCCAGGGCAGGCCGCTCTGGGAGTGCAGACCCAGGCACAGCAGCGCGCCCATGGTGGACATGTGCATCGCCGTCAGATCCATGTGGCCGGCAATCATGCAGGTGGTAAAGCCCATGCCCAGCCACATCACCAGGCTGGTGTTGCCCGTAACCGCCCGGATGTTGAAGGCCGTAAAGAACTTCTTCGTAAATAAGCCGCAAAAGAGTATGATGGCAAGGAAGAAGAAACAGCGATACGTATTGATGAAATTCAGGTTGAATCGAATCTTTCTCTTCATCATGCTTTCCCCAGCTTCCTGTTAGAATAAGTGTTGAGCCATACGATGAACAGGAAAACGATACCCTGTACAAGGTACTTGGAGTAGGTATCCAGGCCGATCCACGAGAGAATGTTGTTCAGGATGCTGTAAGCCAGCACGCCGCCGAAGGCGCCGATGACGCTGCCCTTGCCGCCGCACAGCTGCACGCCGCCCAGCAGAACCGTGGTCAGGCAGGAGAAATCGTAGCCCATGCCGTTTTCATAGGACGAGGTCTTGCGCAGCGCGGAGAAGAAGATGCCGCCGGTGGCCGCACACACGCCGCAGATCATGTAGGCGGTGATGAGCACCTTCGTGCAGTTGATGCCCGAGAACTTTGCCACGTCGTAGTTCGTGCCGATGATCTTCAGCTTCTGGCCGAAGCCGGTCTTGGAGTGGATGAACCAGGCGATGATGAACATCACGATCATCACCACGGCCATCAGCGAGATGAAGCTGGTCAGGTAGGTGCGGGAGATTGCGTAGAAGGTGTTTGCCGCCCGCTGCGCAAACTCCGTGGGCTTTGCCACCGTGTCCGCATAGAGCTGCTTGCCCTGCCACACCACGCGCACGATGCCGGAGAGCAGCAGGTTGAAGCCTCAGGACCAGATGATGGGATGGGCGCGGAACTTTCCGATCATCAGGCCGTTGATGAAGCCGATCAGCGCGCCGGAGGCGATGCCGATCAGCAGCGCCGGAATGAAGCCCAGGTTGATGAACTGCACGGTGAGCATGCCCGCCATGGCCATGGTCATGGGGATGGACATGTCGTTCATGTTGCCGGAGTAGACCACGAACATCAGGCCCGCGCTGACCATGCCGATCAGGGCGCTGGCCTCCAGAATGGACTGGATGTTGCTGGCCGAGAAGAACTGGCCGCCGGACAGGAGCACGCCCGCCACGATCAGCAGCAGCACGACTACGTAAATGCCCAGCTTGTTGAAAATCAGGCTGAATTTATTGATTTCAACCTTTCTCTTGTCGACCTTCTGTGCGCCGTTCATTTCACGTATTCCCCCTCTCCGTTGGCCGCAATCAGCAGCGAGTTTTCGGTGATGGCCTCCTTGGGAATCTCACCGATGATGTGGCCCTCCCGGAGGATCACGGCCCGGTCGCACAGGCCGACGACCTCGGGCAGGTCGCTGGAGAGCAGGATCACGGACTTGCCCTGCTTCACGAAGCGACGGATCGCCTCGTGGATGGTCTGCTTCGCGCCAACGTCGACGCCGCGGGTGGGCTCATCCAGAATCAGGATGTCCACGTCCGCCGCCAGCCACTTCGCCATCAGCACCTTCTGCTGGTTGCCGCCGGAGAAGCTGTTCACCTGGCGCTGGGGATCCGCCGGATACACCTGCATTTCGTCGATCTTCTCCTGCACCAGCGCGGTGTGCTTCGCGGGATTGTAGAGGATGCCCTTGGAATACTTGTCGATCACGCAGGAGAGCACGTTGTCCTGCACCGTCTGCGGCAGGGCCAGGCCGTAGAGCTTCCGATTCTCGCTCAGGTAGCCGATGCCGCCCTTGATCGCCTCGCCAAAGTTCCTGAAGTGGGTCTCCTTGCCGTGGATGAAGAGCTTGCCCTGGTTGATCTGGTCGATGCTGACCAGGGAGCGGGCGATCTCCGTGCGTCCGGCGCCTGCCAGGCCGCAGATGACCAGCACCTCCCCCTTGTGCAGGCTGAAGTTTACGTGGTGGAAAAAGCCCCAGCGGGTATAGTCCTCCACGCGGAGCACCTCTTCGCTGGAAATCTCGTGGGCTTCCCTGGTGTAGAAGTTGTTCACCGGCTTGCCCACCATCTTCTCCACCAGGGACTCGGTGTTGACCTCACTGATGGGCAGGGTGTCCACGCGCTCGCCGTCGCGCATGATGGTCACGGTGTCGGCGATCTCGAAGATCTCCGCCAGGTGGTGCGAGATGTAGATGATGGCCAGGCCCTGCGCCTTCAGATTGCGGATGATGCCGAACAGGCGCTGAACCTCCTCGCTGGAAAGCGCGGAGGTGGGCTCGTCCATGACGATGATCTTCGGCTTGGAGCCCAGCACCTTTGCGATCTCCACCAGCTGCGCGTCGCACTGGCTGATTTCGGAGACGTCCATGGTGGGATCCAGATGCTCCAGACCCACCTGCTTCAGCAGCTCCTTCGCCTCGGCGACGGCCTTTTTCTTGTCGATGAACAGGGCGTTCTTCTTGGGAAGGCGGCCGACCAGCAGGTTTTCATAGATGGAGATGCGCTGTGCGAGGCTCAGCTCCTGATACACCATGCCGATGCCGTACTCCTTGGCCATGTTCGGCGAATGCAGCAGGCTCTTTTCGCCGTCGATATAGATGTCTCCGGTGTAATCGCTGTACAGGCCGGAAAGAACCTTCATCAGCGTGGATTTTCCTGCTCCGTTTTCACCCAGCAGGGCGTGGACCTCGCCCTTCTTTACGCAGAAATCCACCTTGTTGACAGCAAGCGTTCCCGGGAAACGCTTGGACACGCTCCGCATCTCAAGTGCATAGCGCTCCTCGCTGCGGGGCATTGCTTCCGCCATATACCTATCCCCCTTCTTGATCGATGGGAACAGCTCCCGCCGCAGCTGCGGCCGGAGCCGGTTCCCCGAAAATTCTTACATGAAATCCTTGCGGGCGTCGTAGAGCGCGAGGATGTTTTCGATCGGCACGTCGCCCTCGAAGTCCTGGCTGGGCGCGAGGATGTAGCCGCCGTTCTTGTGCAGGGCCTTGATCACGCGAACGGTCTCCGCGCGCACCTCCTCGGGCGTGCCGTGGGGCAGCACGGTCTGGGTGCAGACGCCGCCCTGGAAGCAGATCTTGTCGCCGAAGTCGCGCTTCAGGCCGTCCACCTCCATGCCGACAACCTTCTGGATGGGCTCGACGACGTCCACGCCGCACTCGATCAGGTTCGGGATGATGTTGCGGATTGCACCGCAGGAGTGCTGGAGGTAGAAGGCGTTGTGCTTGTGCGCCAGGTCTACGAAGCGCTTGGTGTTCTCGGCGAAGAACTCGTCGAACATCTTGGGGCTGAACAGGCAGCCGCGCTGGGTGCCGTAGTCATCGCACACGCGCAGGATGTCGATGCGGTCGCCGGAGGCCTGGAACATGCGCTCGTAGATCTCGAGGCTGATGTCGCAGTACTTGTTGAGCATGGCCTTGATCAGCTCCGGCTCCTCCATCATGTTCTCGTAGAACTTCTCCGCGGGATACATCATGGTGAACACCTGGTAGGGGCCCGGCCAGCCCACGCGGATCGCGCGGCCCTCGTGCTTGTCGCAGAAGTCCTTCACCGCGCTGTAATCGAACCAGTCCGGATTCGTCCACTTGTCGAAAGCCTCGAACTGCTCCCAGGTCTCGATCTCCTCATAGGGGAAATAGACCATGTGCCAGTTGTATTCCACGCCGTTCCACTTGTTGATGTAGCGGTAGCCCAGCGGATGGGTGTACTCCATTTCGCCGTCCGCATTGATGAAGGGCGGATTTTCCGGGCCGATGTAGGGCGGCAGATCCATGATGCGGGTATCGATGTCCAGGATGTCCTGCACCTCGTCGGCGGTCTTGACGCCGAAGTACTTGATGAGCTTCTCCCATGCCGTGTCCACGCACTGCATGGTGGAGGGCACGCGGTCGGGCGTCTGGTGCATAATGGCAGCGCGGATGCGCTCTTTGGAAGTCATGTTATTATCCCCCTTGTGAACAATTATGTTAAATATCTAATAGAATGATAACAAACACCCGCTGCAAATACTATTTATGTTTCAAAGGTAATACTGTATATTTTTTAGAATACGGATTTGTTTCAAACGTTTTCCATAATTAAATCCATACATATCAAATTTTTCGGCGGGATTTGATGCATCTTTTCCGAAATGCCGCTGTTTGTCGAAATCACGCATGAAGCATCCGTCAATTCTTTCGATATATAAAGTAGAGATAACCAATTTATTTCGTTTTCATTTATGGATTTTCTTTGGCTTGCGTTTGATTTTTATGGACTTTTTTTAGATTTTATTGTATAATCCACTTGGGTGATGATATGAAGCAGAATCAGTACTACGACGATCCAGAGCATGATATTGTGGGCAGCTGTCCGCATGACATTGCCTACATCTCCCCTTCCTCCATCGATCTGGACGGCCTGTACATTCAGGTGAACCGCGCGGGCATTGTTCTGCGCACCCCGGATGATTATTACATCTCCCGCGATGACTCCTACCGCTACAACGTCATCCACTGCGTTCTGCATGGACGGGGCAGCGTATCCGTCCGCGGACTCACGCGCAGCATCGAAGCCGGGCAGCTCTTTGTTCTGACGGCGAACGAGGGACACATGTATTCCTCCGACCCCAACGATCCCATGGGACTGCTGTGGGTGGAATTCAGCGGCGGAAACAGCTCGCAGCTGACCTCCCACATCCTGGACGTGGGAGGGCCGATCTATTCCGGCACGGTGTTCAAGGAGGTTGTGGAGCTGTGCACCTCCGTGCTCTATCTGCCCAAGCAGCAGGGCCCCAAGATCAGCAATGTGCTCTATCAGATGCTGATGTGCATCTGCGCGCACGTGGAGGTGGAAAACAAGCCCAATTCCATCAACCAGCGCATCCTGAAGTACATCGACGAAAACATCGACCGCAGGCTGACGCTCACCGAGGTCGCCGCAGCGTTCAGCTATCATCCGGCCTATTTTTCCAGCCGCTTTTCCAAGACGATGGGCGTTTCCTTCTCCAAATATGTGATGAACCGGAAGATCAGCCATGCCTGCTATCTGCTGGACACCACGGACTGGTCGGTCGAGCGCATCGCCCAGGAGCTGGGATTCTGCGACATCTCCCACTTCATCCAGCGCTTCAAGGTGCACGAGGGCATGACCCCCATCGCCTATCGCTCCAGAAGCGGCATCTCGCGAAAGATTACGGCCTCCCGGATTCTGGACGGAAAGCATTCCCCCAACGCCTGATTCCGCTCCAGCCTCTCGCTGCCTGAGCGAACGCCATTTGCAGCCCCAGCCGGCACAGCAAGCAAAAATGCCAACCGATTTCATTCGGCCGGCATTTTTGCGTTTTTGGGCTTTGTCAGCAGTCCGGGCTCCGTCCGCCGGGCGGCGCGCTGCTCTCCCGCACAATCAGCTGCACCGGGAGCACCCGCTGCGCATCGACCGCTTCGCCGGAGCGCAGCCCGTCCAGCGCCTCCATGGCAGCGCGCGCACGCAGCGCGTTGTCCTGGCGCACGGAGCTCAGCTCGGGCCGCACCATGCGGCAGGCGGGGATGTCGTCGAAGCCCACGATGGAAATGTCCCCGGGCACGTCGATCCCCTGCGCTTGCAGCAGGTGCATCAGCTCCAGCGCGTGCTCGTCCGAGACCGCGAACACCGCCGTGTATCTGCGCAGCAGGTCGATGTGCTCCAGATAGAAGCTGCGGCGCGCGGCGCGCAGCATGGGCACCTGCAGAAACTCCGCGCCCGGGCCGAAGCCCTCGCAGAAGCCCTCGTAGCGCTCCGCGTCCATGCAGATGCGGTTGTCCGCCACGCACAGCGCCCTGCGATGGCCCAGTGCGCGCAGATATTGCCCCACCTGACGACCGCCGTCGCGCTGGTCCGTGCAGATGTTGCACATGCCGCCCGTTGCCTCCGCAGGCTCCGGGTAGCCGTCGAACACCACCAGCGGAATGCGCATGCGGCCCCGCAGCGCGGCGTAATCCTGGCGGCAGAAGCCCATCAGCACCAGCCCGTCCAGGTTCCACATGGAGGCGAAGCGGGCGATCTCGTCGAAGTCCGTGGCGTGCTTGACCATCATGAAGCGGCCGCTCTTCTCGATCTCCGCCGACAGGCAGCCCAGCGTGGAGGCCACGAAGCCGTCCTCCAGCGCCCGGGCCTCGTACTTCTCGTGATCGTTGAGCGCCACGCCGATGATGCGGGAGCTGTTCTGCGCCAGCAGCACCCCCGCCATGCTGGGGATGTACTGCCGCTCCTCCAGCAGCGCCTGCACCCGCCGGGCCGTCTCCGGGGAGACCCTGCCGGTCTTGCCGTGCAGCACGTTGGACACCGTGGCGGTGCTCAGGCCCAGCTCCTCGGCGATGTCAATGATGCGCACGCGGCGCTCGTCCATGACAGGCTCCCCCCTCCGTCGTTCAGCTCTGCTTCAGCAGCGGCGCGATTGCGTCCTGCCAGATCGTCTCATAGACCTCCTGCCGGCTCGCCTCGTTCAGAATCTCGTGGCGCAGGCCCGGGAACAGCTTGCCCTCAACGTCCGCAAAGCCCGCCTGCTTCATCCGCTCCACCGCATGCCAAAAGCCCTTCTCATCGGGCGCGCAGGGGTCCTCCGCACCGGAGAAGAAGCGCACCGGGAGATTCGGATTTCCCCGCGTCGGGCTGAGTCCGTAGGCCCTCTGCATCAGCCGCAGCAGCGCCCGATTGCCGTTCAGGGTGAAGGTAAACGTGCACAGCGGGTCGGCCTCGTAGGCGATCACGTTCTCCTCGTTGGCGGAGATCCAGCTGCTGGGATGCTCCGCGCTGGGAAAGCGCTTGGCAAAGGCCCCGATGGTCATCTTCTGGATCAGCGAACTGTGGTGGCGCTCACCGAAAATCGCGCTCAGCAGGCGGATCAGCACCAGACCCGCGCCTGCGGCGGCATTCTCGCCGGGGCTGCCGCAGACGATCAGCGCGTCGACGTCCCTGTCATACCGGTCGGCGTAGGCGCGCACCGCCAGCGAACCCATGCTGTGGCCGAACAGGATCAGCGGAAGCTGCGGCCGCTGCGTGCGCATCCAGAGGGTGATCTGGTGCAGGTCCTCGACCACGCCCTCGTCGCCGTCCGCATAGAAGTAGCCCAGATCCTCCGCGCTGCGCACCGACGCGCCGTGGCCGCGATGGTCGTGGATCACGCACAGACAGCCGCGAGACGCCAGATATTCCATGAAGGGCTGGTAACGCTCCTTGTGTTCGCACATGCCGTGGGCCAGCTGCACCAGGCAGCGTATCTCGCCCTCCGGACGCACCAGCATCACGGACAGCGGCAGGCCGTCGAAGGCAGAATTCAGGGTGATTCTTTCCGTGGTGGACATGTCGTCGCCTCCTTGCGGAGCACCAAGCTCCCATTTTCTGTGAATATTTTACTACGCACGGAAGCAGCGCGTCAAGGCGGGGCAAAAACCCGTTCAAAAAAAGTGTTGACAAACGAAAAATCTTGTGCTACAATCCAGCTAAACCGTTGAGGGAGCGTAAGTACGCACCGACAACCTCTTCGACAGAGAGCCGCAGGCGGTGGAATTGCGGCGGAGAGCGCGGCGCGGAATGGGCTTCTGAGGGCGAGCAGAAACGGCCTGTGCCGGAGTATGGGAGACGGAGGTGGCTCTCCGTAAACAAAGGCCAGCATATGATGGTATGCGCAGAGTGGGCGCGTCGAAGGGCGCGTCAAGCCGGGTGGCACCACAGGATATGTATTTTTCGATCCTGTCCCAGCAAACATTTTTGCAGGGATAGGATTTTTTTCTGTCCCGGACCGTCAGAGGGCAAAGGCCCACCGATTTGAAAGGAGACAGAACCATGAAGCAGCAAGCAATCCCCTACAAGATCTATCTGGACGAAGCCGAGATGCCCAAGGCATGGTACAACCTGCGCGCGGACATGAAGAACAAGCCCGCGCCGCTGCTGAACCCCGGCACGCTTCAGCCCATGACCGCACAGGAGCTCTCCGGCGTGTTCTGCGACGAGCTGGTGCAGCAGGAGCTGGACAACGACACCCCCTACTTCGAGATTCCCGAGGAGATTCGCTCCTTCTACAAGATGTACCGCCCCTCCCCGCTGGTGCGCGCCTACTGCCTGGAGGAGAAGCTCCAGACCCCGGCGAAGATCTACTACAAGTTCGAGGGCAACAACACCAGCGGCAGCCACAAGCTGAACTCCGCCATCGCCCAGGCCTACTACGCCAAGAAGCAGGGCCTGAAGGGCGTGACCACCGAGACCGGCGCGGGCCAGTGGGGCACGGCGCTGTCCATGGCCTGTGCATATCTGGGCCTGGACTGCAAGGTGTACATGGTCAAGTGCTCCTACGAGCAGAAGCCCTTCCGCCGCGAGGTCATGCGCACCTACGGCGCGTCCGTGACCCCCTCCCCGTCCATGGAGACGGAGGTGGGCCGCAAAATCCTTGCCGAGCATCCCGGCACCACCGGAAGCCTGGGCTGCGCCATCTCCGAGGCCGTGGAGAAGGCCGTCACCAGCGAGGGCTACCGCTACGTGCTGGGCAGCGTGCTCAATCAGGTGCTGCTGCACCAGTCGGTGATCGGCCTGGAGACCAAGGCCGCGCTGGACAAGTACGGCGTGGTGCCGGACATCATCATCGGCTGCGCCGGCGGCGGCTCCAACCTGGGCGGACTGATCGCTCCGTTCATGGGCGAAAAGCTGCGCGGTGAGCGCGACTACCGCATCATCGCCGTGGAGCCGGCTTCCTGCCCCAGCTTCACCCGCGGCAAGTACGCCTACGACTTCTGCGACACCGGCATGGTGTGCCCGCTGGCGAAGATGTACACCCTGGGCAGCGGCTTCATCCCCGCGCCGAACCACGCGGGCGGCCTGCGCTACCACGGCATGAGCTCCATCCTGTCCCAGCTCTACGCCGACGGCCTGATGGAGGCGCGCTCGGTCAAGCAGACCGACGTGTTCGCCGCCGCAGAGATGTTCGCCCGGGTGGAGGGCATCCTGCCCGCGCCGGAAAGCTCCCACGCCATCCGCGCCGCCATCGACGAGGCCCTGAAGTGCAAGGAGACCGGCGAGGAAAAGACCATCGTGTTCGGCCTGACCGGCACCGGCTACTTCGATATGTACGCCTACGAGGCCTATCACGACGGCACGATGCAGAACTACATCCCCACCGACGAAGAGATTCAGGCCACGCTGGACAAGCTGCCGAAAGTGGAATGAAATCATGTGGAGGGGGAGCAAGCTCCCCCTCCACTACCACCCCTACAACGCACCGGAACCTCCGCGAAGCGGAGTTTCCGGCAGCGCCGCCTTGGAATCCAAAGGATTCAGGCGGGCTGGTCGCACCTGCACTTCGTGCATAGGTGCGACTGCTTTCCAGTTTTTGCTTGAATTGCAAGCAATTCCGGTCGCAAAAACTGCAAAGAAGCGATTTTGCAAGGCAAAATCAGCTGCGTGGTCGCCGTACATGCCGCCGACCACGATTATAATGCGAGAGGGCTGCGACCCTCTCGCGCTCTCTTGGGGTTTTTCGACAGTCTGGCGAACCCGACGCACATGCGCCGGGTTCATTTTTGATTATACCGTTTTCTCCGCTGCGGGCAGGCAGACCGTCATGCGAGTGCCCAGGCCCTCGCGGGAGAGCACCTCGAAGTGGCCGCCGTGGCGATCCACGATCCAGCGGGCGATGGCAAGGCCGAGGCCCGTGCCGCCGCTCTGGCGGGCGCGGGCGGGATCGGAGCGATAGAAGCGGTCGAACATGTGCTGCATGTCCTCCGCGGAGACGCCGATGCCGGAGTCCTGCACCTCCAGGCAGACCTCCCCGGCGGCGTTTGTATAGGTCCGCAGGCAGATCAGCCCGCCCTCGGGGGTGTACTTCAGCGCATTGTCCGCAAGGATCCGGGCGCACTGCTTCAGCATGTCCCAGTCGCCGCTGCATCGGGCCTCGCTGCGGTTTTCCAGCCGGTAGTCGTGGCTCTTGTCGATGACGCGGCAGTCCTCGCAGACCTCCTCCATCAGCTCACCCAGCGAAATCTCCTTGAACTCCATGCGGTTGCGCCCGGTGTCGCCCCGGGCCAGAAACAGCAGCTGCTCCACCAGCTTGCTCATGTACCCGGCCTCGCTCTTGATGGCGGAGATGGACTCGTCCAGCACCTTTTCATCCTGCTTGCCCCAGCGGTCCAGCATGGCGGCGTAGCCCTGAATCACCGCGATGGGCGTGCGCAGCTCGTGGGACGCGTCCGAGACGAACTGCGCCTGCTGGCGGTAGGCCTGGTGCATGCGGCTCAGCAGGCCGTTGATCGCGTCCTCCAGCCCCTGCAAATCGGAGTCGCCCATGTCCAGCTTCTCCTCGGGGTGCTCCGGGCTGATGCGCCCGATGGCGTCCTCCAGGCCGTGCAGCTTCTCGCCGCCCACCTCGCCGCCGTCCTGCGGCGGAGTCTCCACGCGCCCGGCGCTGCGACCCAGCAGTTCCGCCGCCCGGGCCATGCGATCCAGCGGCCGCAGCAGCCGCCGTGCCTTCCTGCGCCCGGACATCATCTGGCCGAGGAAGATCAGCGTCTCGATGGCCAGCAGCACCAGCCCCGCCATGCCCATGGTGTCCACGTAGGCCTGACAGGCGACCTCATAGCGCATGCCGTCCGCATCGTAAAAGACATAGGAAGCCCCGCGCAGCGAATCAATCGCCCCCTCCGCAGTCTCGCGCAGGCTCCCGGTGGCGTCCACAGCCTCGATCTGAAGCTCACGCTGAATCTCGGGCGACCATGCACCCCCCAGCGCCAGCCGCTCCTGATAGAAGCAGAAGCCCAGCGCCGCCAGAATCAGCAGCACCAGATTGATTCGGAAGAAGATCCAGAACAGCCGCCACAGCCAGGAGCGACTGATCTTGCGCGCGGTGGAGGTCACGCGACCCGTCTCGTTCATGCCTCTCCCCCTCTTACGCATCGCGGAACACGTAGCCCACGCCACGCACGGTGTGGATGTACTTCACGCCGTACGCGTCGTCGATCTTGGCGCGCAGGTAGCGGATGTACACGTCCACCACGTTGGTTTCCCCGGCGTAGTCGTAGTCCCACACCAACTCCAGCAGCTTCTCGCGGCTGAGCACGATGGACTTGTTCTCCATCAGCACCTGCAAGAGCGCAAACTCCCGGTGGGTCAGCTCGATGCGCTCGCCTGCGTAGTGCACCTCGTGGCGCGCGGGATCCAGCTTCAGCTCCCCGGAACAAAGCACATTGCCGCCCGCTACCGGGGCCGTGCGCTTGCGCAGGGCCGCGCGGATGCGGGCCAGCAGCTCCTCGATCTCGAAGGGCTTGGTGATGTAGTCGTCCGCGCCCATGTCCAGGCCCGTCACCTTGTCCATCACCGCGTCCCGGGCCGTGACCAGAATCACCGGGGTCTGCTTCTCCTTCCGCAGCCGCCGCAGCAGCTCCAGGCCGCTCATGCCCGGCAGCATCACGTCCAGCAGGATCAGGTCGCTCTCGCCCTCCAGCGCCATCATAAGCCCCGTGCGGCCGTCGAAGGCCTTCTGCACCTCGTAGCCCTCGTGGTTCAGCTCCAGCTCCACGAAGCGCGCCAGCTTCTCCTCGTCCTCCACGATCAGAATCCGATCCGCCATCGTCCTTCCTCCCTGCACCCGTCAGGGCGCGCACCTCTATAAGATGCGCGCCCGACGGCAATCCGTTGATTTATTTCGCTTCCTCTTCGCTCTTTTCCTGCTTCTCGGAGCCTGCGCTGCGAATCTCGTTCTTCACGGTCTCGGCAGCCTCGGCAGCGCGGTTCATGGCGCTGTTGATGCTCTCCTTGCCCAGGTTGGGGCCGCGGAAGGAGTAGCGCAGGCCGCAGAACAGGCCGATCGCCAGTGCGAAGAACACCGTGCCCACCGAGCACATCAGCAGCACCACGCACACCGTCACCGGAAGGGCGAACAGCTCCTCGCCCTTGCGGGCGACCACCAGGAAGTTCTCGTTGCCGATGCGAATCAGCTTCGCAAGCGTCTGGCCCAGCCAGCGCAGCGTGCCGCGCAGGCCCTCGCCGTTGCAGTGCTTCTTCTCCTTGCCCTCGTCCCTGACTTCCTCGTCCTTGGTGGAGTAGCTGCCGCCGCTGCTGCTCACCTTGCCCTCGCGCTCCAGCACCAGCATCGCGTCCAGCAGATCCCAGTTGGCCAGCTCCAGCGCGGTCTTGGCCTCCTCGTAAGAGATGTTCGCCTTTTCGCGAAGCAGTTCAACCATTTCAAAATTCGTCATCGTGATCTCTCCTTTGATCGTAAGTGTTTTTGCTTGATTTCCTGTCGACGGTAATAGAATACAACCCGATCATTAAACCCCCATGCAAATAGATTAGACGAAGATTAGAATGGGATGCAAATTTTCTCACCCGGGCGTACCGCCGTCGATCCTGCTCCCACGTCCACCCTCTTATGTTATATTTCCGCGCAGACGCGCAAATCGGGTCGATGCGGTTTATAATGAAAGCCGTGGAATTCCGCCACAATCTGCAAGTGGAATGGGGAAGCAGAATTGCGAAAGACATACATCACCCGTCTGCCGGACGAATCGGGCGCGTTTCTGGAGGCGTGCCGCATCATCTCCGGCGTGGGCGCGAACATCACCCGCGCAAGCTACAACAAGGCCGTGGACGCGCACACGCTGTTCATCGACGTATCCGGCACCCAGCACCAGCTGGAGATCATCTCGGCGGGGCTGAAGAAGCTGGGCTACATCCAGAGCCGGGACGAGGGCGCGAAGCTGCTGCTGCTGGAGCTGGTGCTGCCGGACGTAGCGGGCGCGGCGCTGCCGGTGCTGGAGCTGATCTCCAGCTACCACTTCAACATCTCCTACATCAACACCCACGAATCCGGCGGGGCCTACCAGAACTTCCGCATGGGCCTGTACATCGACCGGCCCCAGGACATCCGCGACTTTCTGGATCGGGTGTCCCAGCTGTGCGAGGTGCGCGTGGAGGACTATGACGCGGGCGAGCGCGCGCTGGACAACGCGGTGTTCTACATCGAATTTGCCAACCGCCTGGCGGAGAAGCTGCACCTGAACCGCCACTGCGCCAACGCGCTGATGGAGCACTCCAACCGCATCATGCAGATGCTGGACGAGCGCAACGAGCCGGCGTTCAAGACCTTTGAATACCTCTCCCGATCTGCCGACATGCTGGCGCGCTTCCGGGGCGCGGCCTTCGAGCCGATCATCGACACGCTGCCGCTGTCCGGGGGCTTTACGCTGACCTGCATCCAGCCGCCCTGCGGCAGCAACACCTACATCCTGTGCAAGGGCGACAAGCTGCTGTTCGTGGACTGCGGCTTCGCCATCTATGCCGAGGAGATGCGCAGCGTGCTGCGCCGCCTGTTCCCGGGCTTCGAGCGCCTGCACCGGGAGATCGCCATCTCCCACCCGGACATGGATCACTGCGGCCTGCTGTACATGTTCGACGTGATCCACGTCAGCCGCACGGCCTGGAAGTCCTTCGATCTGGAGAACCGGAATAAGCCCAACTTCCGCGAGCAGAACCCCGCCCACACGCCCTACTGCGCCATCAGCCGCATCCTGTCCCGCTATGCGCCGCCGGACATGGCGCGCCTGCACGTGATCGACGAGCTGCCCGACGACCCCGACAGTCCCATCTGCCCCATCGGGCATCTGGACTTCTGCGGCAAGCGCCTCGACTTCTATCGCGGCAACGGCGGTCACGTCCCCGGCGAGGTGGTGATCGTGGACGAGGAGGACAAGATCACCTTCACCGGCGACATCGCCGTGAACATCCGGGGCTTCTCGAAGGATCAGGCCGCCTTCAACCGCCTCGCGCCCTACCTGATGACCAGCGTCAACGTGGATTCCGCCGCCGCAGGCGTGGAGCGCGACGCGCTGATGCGCATGTTTCCCCAGTCGGAGTACATCTACTGCTGCGGCCACGGCGCAATCTGGGATCAAAGGAAGAAATAGAATACGTGAAGCGTCGCGTGGGAGGACGTCCCGCGCGGCGCTTCCTGCACCGGCTCCCTTACTGCGACATAGGATGCAGGACTACAATAAGAGGGAGTTTTGCGTATGCTTTCGGTATTTTGGGCCGCGCTGGGCATCGGCGGATCCACGCTGATCGGCACCGGCTGCGGCTTCTGGATCAGCCATATATCCGATACATGGAACGACGCGGTGACGGCCTTCGCTGCGGGCGTGATGCTGTCGGCGGCAGCCTTCGGGCTGTTCGTTCCGGCGATGGAGATGGTGCAGGGTGCAGGCTGCCTGCTGATCCCCCTGGGCACGGCTCTGGGCATGCTGTTTTTGCGGGGCACGGCAGCGGTCTCCGGCCATCTGCGCGGCGGCGGCATGCTCCGCCAGCACCCGGAGCTGATGTTCGTGCTGGCCATCGCCCTGCACAAGTTCCCCGAGGGCATGGCCGGGGGCGTGGGTCTGGGCGGCGTGGACGGCGGCGCGGCGCGCATGGTGGCGCTGGGCATCGCATTGCAGAACCTGCCCGAGGGCGCGGTGATGATTCCGCCGCTGCTGGGCGCAGGGGTGAGCCGCAGGCGCGCGGCGTGCATCGCCCTGGCCACGGGCCTGCTCAATGCGGCGGGCGTGGTGGCCGGAGCGCTGTGGGGCAACCTCAGCGGAAGCCTGCTGCCCCTGGCGCTGTGCTTCGCCGGGGGAGCCATGCTGGATGTGATCGTCTCCCAGATGATCCCCCAGGTCGTGTGCGCGGGTCGGCTCAAGCAGGGCCCGCAGATCGTGCTGGGCGGCTTCGCGATCATGGCAGTTGCAGCGGCGCTTTTTTAGCACCGCTGCCCCCTCTCAAAAAAAGTTGAGGAAAATTGCAAAAAAGGGTTGACAAATCCCCAAATCCGTGTATAATATAATTCGTTGCCGACGCAACGGCGGAACAACCGCCGCGGCTGCCGAAAGGCGAAGGCAGTCGATCCTGAGGATAGGCTGGCGTAGCTCAATTGGCAGAGCAGCTGATTTGTAATCAGCAGGTTGCGGGTTCAAGTCCCTTCGCCAGCTCCATCTTAGCTCCGGGGACAGGGCAATGCTTTGTGGGTAGGTTCCCGAGTGGCCAAAGGGAGCAGACTGTAAATCTGCCGTCAGTGACTTCGATGGTTCGAATCCATCCCTGCCCACCAACTTCATATGCGGGAATGGCGGAATTGGCAGACGCGCTAGATTCAGGTTCTAGTGTTCGCTTAGGACATGCAGGTTCAAGTCCTGTTTCCCGCACCAAAGCCTTGAAAACGACGAGTTTTCAAGGCTTTTTCCTGTCCTCTGAACCCTCGGCTGAAGGAAAACTTCGCGCTAGATTTTGTGCTAGATTTTTGGAGGAGAATCTAGTGGGAAGAATCAGAATGAAGCAGGTTGAAGGGCTTGGAATGAAAAATCCTTATAAATAATGATGTGTTTGTCTGTACGAAGAAAACGGTCGGTATTATCTTGTTTTACAATAAGCGTTATGATATAATCAGATTGTCTGAGTGCTGTGGTAGGTGCTCAGGCGTTTTCTGTTTCAAGCTGCTTTCTGAGCCACATAAAGGACGATTCAAAGGTGTTGATGGTCGTTATCAGGTCGGGGCGGTTCGCTTCGTTGAAAATGTCTATCATATCGGCGTTGTCGTGAAGCAGGAGTTCCAGCGAACCGCGAACCACCAAACGCATAATGTCTTGCTGGACGCTGGTGTTCATCTTACGCTGAACCTCCTTGTGGTCGTGGTCTTGGTGTAGGCCGCGGCGAGGTCTGCGTGTTCCTTCTTGAAGCGGGTGCTATCATCGGTTGGCTTCTGGTTGAAGGATGGATATTTTGCGAGAAACATCCCCGCGAAGAATGCCGATGACATCAACCGCAAAGTCGTGGATGATTTCATCTTTCACGAAATGGACAATGGGCCTTTTTGACATACTGTTATGACCCACCCGGCGAGCTGCCCTAGCTCTTGCACATTCTGCACAACTCTCGCGCTCAAATTTCATCGCAGGTTACGCGAATAACCTTTGCGGCGCAGGCCGTCCGCGTGCTACAATGTTTCCGAAGAAATCCTTCAGGGAGGTTGACGGAAATGGCGAGGCGGGACGGTTTTTTTCGCTCGGTGTGCGCGCTGGCGGCGCCGGTGGCGCTGCAATCCATGCTCCAGGCGTCCTTTTCGGCGGTGGATCAGATCATGATCGGCCAGCTGGGCAGCGCCTGCGTGGCAGGCGTGGGGCTGGCGGGCAAGTTCGCGTCCATCCATGGCGTAATGGTCTCGGCGGTGAGCGCGGTGGCTGGCGTGATGCTGGCGCAGTATCTGGGTCAGGAGAACCGGCCCGCGCTGCGGCGCAGCTTCCGGGTGAACCTGCTGCTGGCACTGGGCGTGGCGCTCATCTTCAGCCTGGCCTGCATCGTCCTTCCCCGGCAGATCATGGGGCTGTACAGCAGGGACGCAGATACGATCGTCGAGGCGGCGGCGTACCTGCGCATCCTGGCGGGCAGCTTCCTTCCGGCGGCGGGCTGCACGCTGCTGAGCGCGCTGCTGCGCTGCATGGAGCGCCCCGCCCGGACGCTGGCGGCGGGGGCGGCGGCGGCGGTGCTGAACACGCTGCTGAACTACCTGCTGATCTTCGGCCACGGCTTTCCGGTGATGGGCGCAAAGGGCGCTGCGCTGGCGACGCTGATCGCCCAGTGGTTGAACCTTGCTCTGCTGATCCTGCTGTGCCGGGACGTTTCCCGACCGCTGCGGCGCGTCTCCGGGGAAAGGCAGCGCTTCAACTGGAAGCAGTATGCGGCCATGCTGGCTCCGGTGCTGGCCTGCGAGCTGATGTGGAGCCTGGGCGAAAACGTGTACGCGGGCGTGTACGGCCACGTGGGCCGACAGGCCTGCGCGGCGATGACGCTGACCGCCCCGGTGCAGAGCCTGACCATCGGTGCGCTGTGCGGACTCTCCCAGGCGGCGGGGGTGCTGGTGGGCAAGGCGCTGGGGCGGGGCGATTCCGACGGCGCGTACCGCATCTCCGTCCGGCTGCTGCTCTACGGCCTGATCGGTGCGGCAGTGCTCTCCGGCGTGATCCTCTGCGCCGCGCCGCTGTACGTGCGCCTGTTCCGCGTGGAGGAGGAGGTGCGCGCAATGACCCGGCAGATTCTCACCGCTTACGCGCTGATTGCACCC
The DNA here is from genome assembly GCA_004554085.1 of Clostridiales bacterium. GTDB lineage: Bacteria > Bacillota > Clostridia > Christensenellales > Aristaeellaceae > SFTH01. Next base: position 21,005 of record SFNY01000032.1, read on the forward strand.
GTCAAGGTGCTGAATATGATCCTGGGCAGCGGCATCCTGCGCAGCGGAGGTCGCACGGAGCTGGTGATGTGGATCGATCTGATCGGCACCTGGGGCTTCGGCGTGCCGCTGGCCTGCCTGGGCAGGTTCGTGCTGCATCTGCCCATCGCGCAGCTCTACTTCCTGCTCTCGATGGAGGAGTGCGTGCGGCTGGTTCTGTCGATCCGGACGATGAAGCGGCGGCACTGGATGCACAAGCTGGAGGCGTGAGAACCGCACAAAAAATTCCAACCGGTATCGGTTGGAATTTTTGCATATATGGTGCTTCGACGATGCCGGGTCACTTGAACAGCACGAAGTAGAGCACCAGCGCCGCAATGGCAAGGACGCAGGTGACGATGCCGACGATCATGCCGGACAGGGCGTATTCATCGCCGAACTGGGCGTTCTGCACGATCTCGCTGCGGGCGATGCCGTTCATCGTCAGCCCGATGGAGGAGGCCACCAGCGCCAGGATGCCCACGATGGCGCCCACCGTGGAATTGAGCATCACACCAAAGATGCACAGGCAGGAAAACACCGTCAGCAGAAACGACAGCAGGGAGAGCACGAAGCCCGCCAGGGCCAGATAATTCATTCTGGAGTGCATTTGGAATACCTCCTTCGAGTCCTGTATCAAGCATAACCGCTTTTGCGCGCTTTGTCCAGCAAGAGTATGTGAATTCCCACAATCTGCCAGAAATTGATGCAGTTTTACCAAGCTTTCCCATCGTCCGCGGCTTCGCTGCGGGGAACCTCCAGCGCCTCGCCGCTGCGCAGCAGGCACAGCCGGATCTCCCGGACGGGGATCCCTGTGATGCGCTCCAGCGCCAGCGCGTACAGGCGCAGCTGGTTGCGGTAGCGCCGGGTGAGCGCCGCCGCGTCGTCCGCGCGGTCGGTCTTGTAGTCCAGCAGCACCCAGCCGCCATTCTCCATGAAGCAGCAGTCGATGCTGCCCTGCACCAGCATCTCGCCGTCCGGCATGCCCGCAGCCTCCGTTTCGGTCAGGGCCTCGGAGGCGCGCAGCAGCACGTTGAACGGCCACTCCCGCTGCACCTCGCTGGCAGCCAGCAGCCGCACGCCGGTCTCCCTGGCGAAGAACTGCGCCAGCGCCGAGGGCCGCACCGCCTCGCGCTGTTCCGGACGGATGCGCCCGCAGTGGGCAAGCGCGTCGAGCTGCCTGCGGATTTCGTCCACCAGCGGCCGTCCGCTAAGCCTCCGCAGCGGCGCAAGCTCCAGGTACTGCATCGCCCGGTGGTAGGCCGTGCCGCGCTCCGCACCGGTCATCTGTCCGGGAACCTCGGAGAGGAACATCGGGCGCTCCACCAGCTCCTCCACCGCCTCCGGGGCCTGCAGCTGGCGCAAGAGGCCCGTGACCGTGAGCTTCAGCGGCATGCGCGCGCCCTCCGCGTCGGGATACTTCCAGGTGATCGCCCGGACAAGCTCCGCATCAGCCTCCTCCAGGATGGGCAGCGCTTCCTGCACATCGGCTGCTTCCTCCTGCGCTTCCACGGGCGAGAGGTGTTCCTCAATGCGCGCGTATTCGCCGCCGTCCTCGGGGAGTGCGGGCAGGATCACGTCCAGATAGCTGTTCGCAGCGCCCGGTGCATCCGCAAGCGCGCGCCAGCGGGCACGGGCGGAATCGATGCTGGCCACGCTGCCGGTGAGGATCAGCTGATCCTTTGCGCGGGTCAGCAGCACGTAGAGGATGCGCAGCTCCTCCGCCCGATCCTCCCGCTTCTCGCGCTCGGCGATGGCCAGCTGCGGCAGGGTCTTGCGTCGGGTCTGCAATTCGGGATCGCAGTACAGACAGCCCAGACCCAGATCCCGGTGGGCCGACAGCGCCTCGCCACGACCGCCGCCGCCGAAGCGCCGGTTCATCATCGCACCGAACACCACGGGGAACTCCAGGCCCTTGCTCTTGTGCACGGTCATCAGCCGCACCACGTCGTCGTTCTCGCCCAGAAGCTGCGCGCCGTCGCCCTCGCCCCGGGCCCGGAGCTTCTCCGTGTGCAGCAAAAAGCGGGTCAGCGCGCCGGAGATGCTCTGGTCGAAGGCGGCGGCGTTGGCGATCAGCCGGTTCAGGTTCGCCTGACGCTGCGGTCCGCCCGGCAGCGCTCCGGCGCAATCGTACAGCCCACTCTCCTCCAGAATTGTGCGCAGCAGCACGCCCAGATCCGTGCACAGCGACATCAGCTGCCATCGGTCCAGCAGATCAAAGAAGGCCCGCAGGCGCTGGGCCAGCTCGTCCTCTCCCCGGGAATAGGCAAGCGCCGCGTCCACGAAGGGCGTGTCCGGCTGGGCGATGCGAATCTGCGCAAGCTCCCCGGCAGTCAATCCCACCGCAGGGGAGCGCAGCACGCCGATCAGCTCCACGTCGCTGCGGCGGTTCGCCACCAGCTTCAGAAGCGACAGCGCAAGCGAAATCTCCACGGATTCATAGAAGTCCTCGGAGCCGTCGGCGAAGGCCGGAATGCCCTGCTGGGTGAGCACCGCCGCCATGCGGCCCAGCACGCCCCGCTTGGCGCGGGTGAGCACGGCGAAGTCCCGGAACCTCAGCTCCGGGTTTTCGCGCATCAGGGAACGGATGCGGCCCGCGATGAACAGCGCCTCGCGCTCGCAGACCTTCATCTCGAGCAGCTCCTCGCTGGCCTCGCCGTTGTCCGGGGATTGCAAGAGGTGAATCTCCACCTCGCCGCCGCTGAGGCTGAGGTTGCCGTGGTTCAGCCGGGCGTTGGCATCGTAGACGATCTCGCTGTCGCCGCCGTGCATGGCGCGCTCGAACACCCGGTTGACGAAGCTCAGGATCGCCGGGCGGGAGCGGAAGTTCATCGTCAGCGGCAGCAGCGTGCCGCCGTCCCCCTGCGCATAGGCCGCGTACTTCTCCAGAAACAGCCGCGGCTCGGCCTGACGGAAGCGGTAGATGGACTGCTTCACGTCGCCCACCATGAACAGGTTGTCGCCCCGGGCGATGCGGGCAACCAGCGCCTCCTGCACATCGGAGGTGTCCTGATACTCGTCCACAAAGATGTAATCGTAGCTCTGACGCAGGGCGCGGGCGGTGTCGTCTTCTTTGAGCGCACGCAGCGTGCGGTGCTCCAGATCGGCATAGCTCAGGCCGGACAGCTCCGCCTTGCGCGCCTCGTAGCCCTCCCGGGCGCGCAGCGCGATCTCGCCCAGGCGCGCAAGCTGGGGCGCAAGCAGGTCTACGTCGGACAGGGCCGTGCTCAGTTCCAGCCCCCGCAGGGCGCTGCGCTCGATGGCGCTCTTGGCGTCGCCGCGCAGCTTCTTTACCGCTTCGTCCACCGGGCCGCAGTCGCGCTTCTTGCCCGCTGCGGCCTGCCTGAAATCCGCCAGCGCGCGCTGCAATTCATCGCAGGAGCCGATCTGACGCAGCTGCTCGAGCGCCTCCAGATCCTTCTCCAGCGCCCCGGCGTAGTTCGCATTGCAGCCGGGATGCATCAGTGCCAGCCGGGTCATCAGCAGCGCCTGATCCACGTCCTTGCGCGCGGCGCGCATGAGCTCGTCCAGCCAGCGCCGGCAGAGCGCATCGTCCGGCGCGCAGGCCGTGCGCAGCCATTCCTCGGGATCGGGGCGTTCCTCCAGCCGCCGCAGCAGAATCTCCGCCATGGCGCGCACGCCCTTCGGCCCACGGGCGTAGTCCAGCCGGGTCAGGCGCTCGTCGGGATTGGCGTAGGCCTCCTCCACGGCCTCGTCCAGCGCCTCGTCCAGCAGGCGGCGGGCCTCCGCGTCGTCCAGCACCCGGAACGCGGGATCCACACCGGCGCTCTCGAAGTGGGTGCGCAGAAATTCCGCGCAGAAGCCGTGCAGCGTGGTGATGCTGGCGCGATCCATCAGCAGCTGCTGGTCGCGGCAGACTGCATCTCCCGCCGCGGCGCGCCTGCCCAGCTCCTGGGTGAGCTTGGCGCGCATGTCCGAGGACGCCGCGCGGGTGAAGGTGACGATCAGCATGCGGTCGATGCGCGTCTCGCCCGAGGCGATCAGCTCCAGCACGCGCTCCACCAGCACGGTGGTCTTGCCGGAGCCCGCTGCCGCGCTGAGCAGGATGTTCGTCCCCCGCGCATCGATGGCGCGCCTCTGTTCATCGGTAAAATGCATGCCGATCCCTCCAGAATCTTATTGAAAATATGGTATCACAGTCGCGCACGGCTGGCAAGGGCAGAATTTTCTGCATGAAAAAGAGCGGCTCGCCGGCCGCTCAATTTGTGTGATTTCCGTCAGGGCCGCTTCGTGCCGCAGTTGGAGCAGAAGTTGCCGTCGTTCTCCGCATTGCAGGAGGGGCAGATCCAGTTGGCTGCAGGCCTGGCCGCGCCGCAGTTGGAGCAGAAATTGCCGCTGTTTTCGGTGCTGCAGGAGGGGCAGACCCAGCTGGCCGCCGCAGCTTCATCCGCGGGCTCCTCAGCTTCCGGCAGAGCCTCGCCGGGCACGTAGGGATCCGAATCGACGTCCACAAAGCGCACGTCCTGCATGAAGATTTCCAGCAGCTCGGCGAATTCATCCACGGAGGTCCATTCCACACCATCGCTGTCGAAGCTGAGCTCAAGATAGAGATTCTCATCCTGATCGTACCCGGCGTCGTCGGCAAGCAGCGTGCTGCAGTACACCAGACTGGACTCGCCGTTCTCCGCCAGATTGTAGAGGTATACGTCGAACACCGTTCCGTCAGACAGGGTCACGGTCGTGCAGTTCGCGGGATCGTTTTCCTGTTCGTATTCCAGATAGGTGTAGGTGGTCAGCTCCACGTCCATATCGATTGTATTTTCCCCGGCGGCGAAGAGGCTTGCGCAGTTGTCCTCCAGCGCATACAGATACGCCTCAACCTCAACCGTCGAACCATCTTCGTCCGCAATGGGCAGCGTGGGGAAGTCAAGCACCAGCATATCGCCTTCGTGATCCAGGCTGGGCATCTTCACGCCGCAATAGGCGTTGGAGGTCCAGAAGTCCTCCTCCAGCTGAACCGTCTTTTCACCCATGATGCGTGCGCACTCCGCAGAAACCGCCTCGGCAAGAATCCCGGCGCTCTGCTCCTCCGTCTCGTAGTACAAAAGATCGCCCATATAGATGGTGATGTACAGCATGGCAGTTTCAGAGATCTCCGGAAGGCCGACCAGTCCGTAGGTGAAGCCGCGATCGGGCTCGACGTAGGCCGCATAGCCCTCGCTGCCGTCCGCAACGATGTAATCCTCGTTCTGGCATTCGTACAGCTGGCTTTCATAGCTGCAGTCTTCCAGCGCCTCGTAGTAGTACATGGTTCCGTTACTATGTGATAAACTTCTTACGTCATCTTTCATGATGATGCCTCCTTGCTTTATTCTCGTGGTTGCCAGACCGCTTTCAGTATAGCATTGGAGGCCTTTTTCTCTTGCCTGTTCGGCGCACAAAAACAACGACCGCCACGCGTGGTGCGGGACGGCCGTAAAGCCCGGTTTATCCGGCGATGCCGAAGTTGGAATAGAAGTATTCGACGTTGGCTTCCTCGATCCAGGCGTTCACCTGATCCTCGTAGGTGGAGGCAGTCTTGTCGCTCAGGGCAACCTCCGCCACGCCGTCGCGAATCTCGTCCAGGGCGACCTCGCCGGGGGTGACGTCGCTCATGTAGTAGATGATGTGGATGCCGTAGCTGCCGCGCACGGGCTCGCTGATCTGACCGACCTCGGCGATGGACATCGCGCCCTCGGTGAAGGCGGGATCCCAGGTGGTGGAGTCGGCAGAAACGGCGTAGCCGATGGTGGCGGTGGGTTCGTTGGTCATGCCCGGATCCTGATTGTACTTCGCGATCAGCTCGTCGAAGGCGGTACCGGCGTTGAAGGCGGCGATGACCTCCTCGGCGGTGGGCATCAGCTGGGCGTAGAGGGCTTCGACCTCGGTGGCACAGGCGGCGATGTCGGCGTTGACCTCCTCCAGCGTGCGCAGGGGTGCTTCGGTGGCCTCAGGCTCGGCGGTCTCGTCAGCCTCGGCGGTCGCCTCGGCCTCGGGGGCCTCGGTGGCGGTCTGGGCCGCGACGATGGCGTCCTTCTCGGCGTTCAGGCTGTCCAGCTGGCTCTGCAGGTCGCTGTACAGGGCGGACTGTTCGTCGTTGAACTTGATCAGCACGTGCTTCACCGCGCGGTAGCCCTCCGGGTTCCAGGCGATGGTCGTGCCGGCGTTGCGGTCGGAATTGTAGGTGCGGTCATCGGCGTAGCTCTCCTGATTTTCGGCGACCAGGGTCTCGTACTCGGCCTGGATATCCTCGTCGGTGACGGCGACGTCCTTGGTGACGTACTCGTACACGGCCTCGTTGATCGCGTCGTTCTTCAGGGACTCGGCGTAGGCCTCGCGGCTGAAGCCGTTGTCGGACCAGTACTTCTCCGCCTCGGCGCGCATCTCGTCGGTGATCTCCTCCGCGTCGGCGTAGTAGTAGCCCAGGTAGTAGTCGATGTAGCTCTCCATGGTGGCGTCCGCGGAGGCAGCGAACTCGGCCAGGGCGGTCTCATCGAACTGGTCCAGACCCAGCTCGGCGGCCTTGGCCTTGATCACCGCATCCTCAACGGCGCTGTCCACCAGATCCTTCTTCACGGTCTCCTCCATGCCGTATGCGGCCAGATCCAGACCGTAGGAGGCGTACTGGGCGCTCACGGAGTCGTATGCGGCCTGCACGTCATCCAGCCAGACCACGCCGTCCTCGCCGAAGGTGGCGACGATCTGTGCGATGTAGTAGGGATAGTAGGTATCCACCAGCGCCTGCAGCTCGGCGATCTTCGCCTCTGCATCGCTGTCGCCCAGGGCGGGCTCGGTGGCAGCCTCTGCCTCAACGGCAACCGGCTCGGCGGCGGCAGCCTCTGCGGCGGCCTGCAGCTCGTCGATGGTCGCGTTGGCGGCGTCCAGCTGCGCCTGCAGCTCGGCGATGCTGACGTTGGCGGCGTCCAGCTGCGCCTGAATGTCCTTGCTGCTGCTGCAGCCGGTCACGGCCAGCGCCAGCACCAGTGCCAGACAAACGCACAGAATTTTTTTCAGATTCATTTCTCAGGTCCCTCCATAATTATGCGCTTGCGCAAGATTCCGAGACTGATTATAGCACAGCTTTGTGGGAATCTCAACGCCGCCGATGGGCCATTTTCCAGGAAAGCCGGATTGTTTAAAAAACGTTCACAAATCCTGCGCGATGGCCACGGAATGCCTGTAAACACAGAAAAATTGCGGCCCGCGGGGCCCGAAAGCCGACGTTTCTGACCATGGATGCGTAAATTCTTAACAAAAATGCATTGGACTTTGATCCCCACACATGTTATATTTAACTTAATTATTTTCGATAGAATAATGACACTGGTGTAACAAAATATCAGGAGGCCGTCTGTGCGAAAATGGAGAGAGGCGCTTTCGCTGCTGGCGACGCTGGCGATGCTGCTGGGCACGTCCGCCGCTGCGACGGAAGCGGAGTTCATAAATGAAGAGAGCCCTGCCCCGGAGGAAGCGGCGATCATGGAGGACGCCGGGGAACTTCTCCCGGAGGATGCGCCCGCGCCGGAGCTGGATCCCTGGAGCGATCCGATGCCCGTCGCGCCTGAGCCGGAGCTGCGCAGCGACGCTGCGGAGCCGGAGCTCGTGGTGGAGGAGGGCTGGAGCTACGACGCGGATGCGCGGGAGCTGGTCATCGTCCATGCACCGGATGCGCAGGAGCTCGTGCTCCGCTGGGAATTTGACGGCGACGCGGTGGGCTACCGGGTGGAAATCGGGCCCGACGGCGGGGAATGCGGACAGGAGTTGGTCGCGGAGATCGAATGCGATGCGGCCCGCGTGACGCTCGCCATCGCCGATTACCCCGAGGAAGCGTACCGGCTCTGCATCCACGCCGTGCTGGAGGACGGCAGCGAGCGCACGGGCGCGTACCGCATCCGCCTGGAGGAAGCGGCGGCCGTTGAGCCGGACGCGCCTGCGGAGGACAGGCCGGCCGTCATGGAGGAGCGCGTGGAGCAGGTGCTGTCCCAGAACGGCGTGATCGTCACGGGCAGGATGCCCCTCGGCGCGGAGCTGACGGTGGAGGCCGTGTCCCAGGAGGATGTGCAGCACTACGCCGGCGCGAACCGGACGGTCGTTTTCGCATATGAGATTGAAATCACGGCGAACGGAGAGGTGTTTTCGCCGGAGGAAGCGCTCACGCTGACGGTGGCGCTGAACGAGGTCGGCGTCTCCAGCCTGGACGTGCTGCAGGTGACGGAGACGGACGGCGCAAGCTCGGCGCTGACCGTCGCGAAGGACGTTCCGGTGGGCAGCGCCGTGGAGTTTTCCACGGACCAGCTGGGAATCCTCTTTGGCGCGGCGGTGATCCAGCCGGTGCCGGAGGAGGAGGACTATCTGCTGGCGAGCAACAGCATCCACATCTACAGCCAGGGCAGCAGGGATTACATCGGGAGAACCTCCTGCCTGCAGCAGTACGGCCTTCAGCGCGCGGGCTGCGGCGTGTTTGCCGTGGCGCACGCCCTGCAATGGATGGGCTGCGACAACTGGACGAACCTGGAGGACTTCCTGGAGCAGATCGCGGAGCTCACCCACCCCGCCGACTACGGCTACGCCTTTGCGGAGGGCGTGAACGCGCTCTATCCCGATTTCACCCTCGGCGCCATCTCCCCCAACGAGGGCGCGGCGAGCTATTACAGCAAGCTGCGGGCGCTGTTCGCCGCCGGCGGCTGCGGCATGTTCAGCTACGAGGGCCACTACATTCTCGTCATCGGCTTTTCCTCGGATGGCTCGAAGATCCATGTGATCGATTCCAGCACCGGCTCCACCCTCAGCCATCTGGGCGGCTACCACGCCTACTACTGCGACCCGATGGCCAGGCAGTGGGTCACGATCTCCCCCACCCGGGACGGCGCGTGGCACGTGCCCGGGCGGTACAGCGCGAGCGGAACCTGGGCGGAGATGAAGTCCTACGGCCGCGAGTACTGGGTGGATCGGGAGTACGTCTACTACGGCAACCAGGGCTGGTACGGCGGCGTGCCGATGATCACGTTCACGCCCTGCGAGGCCCCCGCGCGCAAGCTGTACACCACCGTCGGCCGGGAGAGCTGCGTCTATCGCATGACCGGCTCCGCCGCGCTGCGCGCCGAGCCCTTCGATTCGGCGGAGGCGGTGGATGCGCTCCAGACAGGCGACCGCATCGTGTCCTGCGAGCTGATCGACAACGGCACGGATGACTGGCTCCGCATTGAGGAGAAGATCGGCGCGGACGGCGAGGCTGTCCGCTACGAGGCGGCCTACATCTATGCAGGCGGCAGTAGGCTGTTTGAGCTCATCAACACCCGCCCGGGCCTCGAGTGGACGGAGGGCAACATCGACGGCGCGACGATCACCGGTACCACCAGCGTCACCGGCACGATCTCCTGCGCCAACCGCATGACGAAGATCACGGCGGAATTCCGCAGAAACGGCGTGCGCCTGGGCGACGCGGTCAGCGTCATGCCCAAGGCCAACCGCCAGTATTCCTATTCGCTGCACGGCTCCACGCTGGACACCGCTCTGCGGTTTGGCTCACTGCCGGACGGCGATTACCAGCTCGTGTTCACGGTGGATTACAGCTACAACTGCAACCAGTCCGCCGGAAGGGGAACCATCGTGGTGGACTTCACCCGCTTGAACAGCACGGTTGCGGCGGAGGACGGCCCCTGGGTCTACCGGGTCGTCGCTGCGGGCGGACTGAACATGCGCAGCGGCGCGCAGACCGGCGCGGAGCTGGTGGCAACCCTCTGGAGCCCGACCAGCGTCACCGTCACGCGCAAGTGCACGGCGGACGGCTACACCTGGGGCTACGGCACGACCGACGGCGGCGTCGCCGGCTGGATCGTGGTGGACAACGAATGGACGGAGCTGCTGGACGCAGCCTGAAACGCATTACTATGAAGGGGCTGTCTCAGAACGATTTGTCGTATTGAGGCAGCCCCACAATCTTATGCGGCGGGGTGACGGCACCCCGCCCTACGGCTATGCGGATCCCCCTTTCGCACAAACGAGAACCGGCGGCCTTTCGGTCGCCGGTTCCAATGTTACATTAAGCTCAACCCTTCTCCTGCATCTCCTGGAAGTGCCAGCCGTCGCGGCACATGTCGTCGATGTTCTTCTCGGCGTGCCAGTGCAGCTTCTCCTCGGCCTTGCGGGGATCGGCGTAGCAGGTGGCGATGTCTCCCGGGCGGCGTGCCACGATGCGGTAGGGCACCTTACGTCCGCTGGCCTTCTCGAAGGCGTGCACGATCTCCAGCACGCTGGTTCCGTTGCCGGTGCCCAGGTTCACGGCCTCGCTGCCCTTGTTCGTCTCGATGTACTTCAGCGCCGCCAGATGGCCCTTCGCCAGATCCACCACGTGGATGTAATCGCGCACGCCGGTGCCGTCGGGGGTGTCGTAGTCGTCGCCGAATACGGAAAGCTCCTTCAGCTTGCCCGCAGCCACCCGCGCCACGTAGGGCAGCAGGTTGTTGGGAATGCCGTTGGGATCCTCGCCGATCAGGCCGGACTCGTGGGCGCCGATGGGATTGAAGTAGCGCAACCTGCACACCGCCCAGTCGGGATCGGCCACGCAGATGTCGTTGAGCATCTGCTCGATCATGACCTTGGTGTAGCCGTAGGGGTTGGTGGCGGAGGTGGGATATTCCTCGCGGAAGGGCACGGGGTTGTTCATGCCGTAGACGGTTGCGGAGGAGGAGAACACCAGCTTCTTCACGCCGTGCTTCTGCATGGTTTCCGCAAGCACCAGGAAGCCGTAAAGGTTGTTGTCGTAGTACTCCATGGGCTTCTCCACGGACTCGCCCACGGCCTTCAGGCCGGCAAAGTGGATGACCGCGTCGATGGATTCCTTCGCGAACATCTCCTCCATGGCCGCGCGGTCGCGCAGGTCGATCTGATAGAAGGCGAAGTCCCTGCCGGTGATCTTGCGGATCGCATCCAGCGCCTGGGGCTTGGCGTTGTACATGTTGTCCGCGATCACGATCTCATAGCCCGCGTTGAGAAGCTCCACGCAGGTGTGGCTGCCGATGTAGCCCGCGCCGCCGGTGACAAGAATGCTCATGAAAAGTCCTCCTTCGGTAACACATCCATTTCTCTGTCCACATTATACAACGTCCGGGGTGGAAATACAATCTTGCGGCGGTAAAGATTCAAAATATGCATCCACGCTTTCCTTCACAAAAATGAACTTCCCCCGACTTGACAGCGCATATTGTGGACATTATAATGGAAGACAATGGCGATGAAGGAGAGAGTAGGGGGAAGAACTGCGCCCAAAGAGAGCCGGGGGAGCTGAGAACCGGCGGCGCGGGGCCTCTGAACATGGCTCCGGAGCTCCGCGCGCGACAGGTAGCGCCCGGCGTATCCCGCGTTAAGGGATTCAAGGCCCGGAATTCCGGGTGAACAGGGTTGGTACCGCGCATCCCAGCGCCCCTTTGCACGAGGGGCGCTTTTTTCATCAACGATCAGGAGGGACATGCACATGTGCAATCAGTGCGAAAAGCCGAAATTCTACATCACCACGCCGATCTATTATCCCTCGGGAAACATGCACATCGGCCACACCTACACCACCGTCGCGGCGGACACCATGACCCGCTTCAAGAAGATGACGGGCTACGACGCCTACTTCCTCACCGGCACCGACGAGCACGGACAGAAGATCGAGCGCAAGGCCGCCGACGCGGGCGTGACGCCCAAGCAGTTCGTGGACAAGATCGTGGCGGAGACCAAGGATCTGTGGAAGCTGATGAACATCGAATACGACGACTTCATCCGCACCACCGACGAGCGCCACGAGAAGGTCGTGCAGAAGATCTTCAAGCAGTTCTACGATCAGGGCGACATCTACAAGAGCGAATACGAAGGTCAGTACTGCGCCGAGTGCGAAGCCTTCTGGACCCCCACCCAGCTGAAGGAGGGCAACCTCTGCCCCGACTGCGGCCGTCCCTGCGAGACCGCCCACGAGGAGAGCTACTTCTTCCGCATGAGCAAGTATCAGGACTGGCTGATCGACTACATCGAGACCCATCCGGACTTCATCCAGCCGCCGTCGAGGGCCAACGAGATGCTGAACAACTTCCTGCGTCCCGGCCTTCAGGATCTGTGCGTGAGCCGCACGTCCTTCAAGTGGGGCGTGCCGGTGGACTTCGATCCCAAGCACGTGGTCTACGTGTGGATCGACGCGCTGTCCAACTACATCACCGCCCTGGGCTACGGCAGCGACGACGAGACGCTGTTCAATAAGTACTGGCCGGCGGACGTGCACCTGGTGGGCAAGGAGATCGTGCGCTTCCACACCATCTACTGGCCGATCATGCTCCACGCACTGGGGCTTCCGCTGCCCAAGCAGGTGTTCGGCCACGGCTGGCTGCTGTTCGGCAACGACAAGATGAGCAAGTCCAAGGGCAACGTGGTCTACCCCGCGCCCATCGTGGAGCGCTACGGCGTGGATGCGCTGCGCTACTACCTCATGCGCGAGATGCCCTTCGGCGCGGACGGCAACTACACCAACGAGGCGCTGCTGACCCGCATGAACGCCGATCTGGTGAACG
>SFNY01000080.1 GCA_004554085.1 Clostridiales bacterium
TTCGTGCTCTTCACGCGGTCGCGCTCCAGCTTCTCATTTACGAAATACACGCTCCCGGCGACGAGTACCAGAACGCACAAAACCGTCATGCAGCTCTGAAGCGCCCGAAGCATCCGCCGACGCCTGCGCGTGCGCCGTTTTGCCATGTAGATCATCTCCGTTCTCAGGGTATATTTTTTTCCCTTTATACCCCGTTTCCAACCTAAGAAAACGCCCCGGAAGCGAATACTTTCTTCCGGGGCTGGGGCTTATCGTCAGACGTCATGCAATGGGAGTCAGCACGTTCTATCCGACGTCAACTGGTTACTTGCTGTGCACTCTGCGACGGAGCAGCAGGTAGGCAGCGGCCAGAACCATCGCGCCGCCCATCAGGTAGGAAGCGGTCGCGCTGTCGCCGGTCTTCGGCACTTCGTCGTCATCGTCAGCGGGGGCCTGAGTCGGGGCCTGGGTGGGAGCCTCGGTGGGCTGCACGGGGGCGTCCGTCGGAGCCTGAGTGGGGGCCTGGGTGGGCGCCTGAGTCGGAGCCTGGGTGGGCACCTGAGTCGGGGCCTGAGTGGGGGCCTGGGTGGGCGCCTCGGTCGGAGTCTCGGTCGGGGTCTCAGTCGGAGCTTCGGTGGGAGTCTCGGTCGGAGCCTCGGTGGGAGCCTCGGTCGGGGCCTGGGTCGGAGCCTGGGTCGGAGCCTGGGTCGGAGCCTGAGTCGGAGCCTGAGTGGGGACAGTGCCGCCGACGTTGAAGTAAGCAGTCTTGCCGCCGGGCATCAGAGTGATCTTATGCTGGCCGACGGAGAGAGAAATCTTTTTGGAACCGGAGGTATCCTGGGGGCTGAGGCCGCCAATGCGGTTGGTGTCATCAAGAATGACCTCGTAGGTATCATCCACGTCGCTGGCAGAGTAGTAAACCTTGCCATCCTTATACCATGCGGAAACGGAAACAGCGAACGCGGTGGTGCTGAGCATGGCGACCATCAGAATGGCTGCCAGAACTGCACAAAACTTTTTCATGATTAAAGTCCTCCTGAATCTTGAGAGAAGCGCGCGGAGCGCTCAGGTTCCGCGCACTTCCGGGTTTATTCCCTTGCGTTATTATGCGTCGTAGGGATTGTAGAAGGTCTCAGTGCCGTAGCAGGTGTACTGACCACGCCACAGATAATCCGCATCGGGATCGGAGACGACGTCAACGTTGACGTAGTCGCAGTGGTAGCTGTCGTCCAGGGACGGTCCGGTGATCTTGAAGGTACCAAGCGCGGGATTACCAAGCTTGTCGAACTCACTCCACTTCACATCGTAGGTCATCACAACGCAGACAACCTCGTTGTACTCGTTGCTGTAACGCCATGCAATGCGGACGTACAGATCATCCTTGGCTGCCAGAGCGCCCTCAACCAGCTCGACCTGGCCCTTCTTATCGGAAAGCTGGGTCACAACGTACTCGGTCTTGCGGATCTCGATGAGCTGCACGTCGCCGCAGCCGGTGCCCTTGATCTTATCACCAGCGGACTTCGCCAGCATTCTGACGATGGCTTCAGCAACCTTCTCGTTCTCCTTGTAGCTGGTCTCGATCATCTTATTGTAGAGATTGGTCAGACCCAGCTCGGTGTTATCCATCTTGGTGCAAACCAGATTGTAGGCGCCGGTCGCCTCGTCGAAGGTGAGCTGGTAGTTGTGCGGCAGGGCGGGCAGCTCGTAGTTCACCTCGTGGTATTCGCAGCGAGAGCAGACATACTCCAGGTCGTTGATGCCGCGCACGCCGCGGATCGCGACGTACTTATGCTCCAGCTTCGGCAGCTCGATGACATACTCATCGTCGCACTCGGTGCAGGTCAGAACGATGCTGCCGGATGCAGTGCAGGTGGGGGCATTGTAGGTAGGTGTGGCGCAGGGTATGTATGTGCGCGCCGTCGATGCCCAGCTCCACGGTCAGGCGCTGAAAGCGCGACTGGATCGTGCGCATGTCGCAGTTTTTGCCGTCCTTGCCGGGGATCACGAAGCGCGCATCCTCCCCGACCTGCCGCCGCTGCTCCCGCAGCATTGCGCACAGGAACGTGGGCAGCGGGATCTCCCGCCGGGAGGACGCGGATTTCGGCGTGCCCATCGCCACGCGCGAGCTTCCGCCGGAGGAAATGCGCTGCATGCCGTGGCGGATGATCAGCCGCCGCCCCTCCAGATCCACGTCCTCCCACTGCAGCGCGCACAGTTCGCCCAGCCGGATGTCCGTGTACAGGCACAGGATGAACTCAAAGCGTCCCTGCTCGAACGCCAACTTTTCGACTTTGGTCTGTTCTTCCCGATTCAGCACGCGCACGGGCGGCTTCGACTCCCTCGGGAGCCGCACATTCTGCCAGATTTGCCGCGCGAGTTTGCCGTCGGCGTACGCATCCCGCAGAATTGTCCGCAGCAGAGAGAAAATGTTGCCGATGGTGCCGTGGCTCAGCGTGCCGTTCAATCTGCTGAAATAGCGCTGTAAATCCTCCGGTTCCAGTGCTCCCAACGGCATTCCGCCGAACTCCGGGATCAGGTGCTGCACGATCAGGCGGCGATAACCGACCAAAGTCGTTTCTTTGACGAAGGGTTTGACCTTGAATTCCAGGAAATATGCGGCGCGTTCCTCGAACAGCACGTCGCTGCTGCGGGGCTTTTCCTGTGTAAGATAGAGGCTGGCGCGCTGGATGGCCAGCTCCCGGCGCACATCGGCGTACCGTCTGCCGTAGACGGACTTGTAGATGCGCCGTCCATCGGGCAGGGTGCCGATCCAGTAACGGCCCTCCCAGCGCCCGTCCTTGCGATGATAGATGTTTTCACCACGCCTTGCCATGTGCATTCCTCCTTGACGATAAAACTGACGGCTGAAACGCCGAATGCGAACCCGCGCCGCATGGGAGCGATTATATAGGAAGCGCGGCCCGAGACCTGTTCACCCACTGTGACAAATATTAACAAAAACTGTAAATTTTCTCTTACCATCTTGCATTTTCCAGCATCGAATGCTAGAATAGATAGTGAAAATGTCCGTACTGGCATTGGCTACATAGAGGTCAGCGCAATGGGTTATGAATTGCGTTTTTTGCCGGGAGAGACATTTCACAACAGAAGCGTTTCGGATGCTGCGAAGAGAGACGTCATGGGGGAGGATGACGCGCATGCGGCGGAGGAAACGAACCCTAAGTATAGCGTGAAATTGCGGCTGGAGAGGGGAATTTGCGGTGAAAGCCGGAGAATTTCCACGGAAGGTTCGGTTTCATGCCATATAAACATTTCAATTGGATGGGGTGGCTCCGTTTTCAACCGCGCCTGAATCAACTGGCGAAGAAGGTGCGGGAAGGGAAAACGCGGGACGCCATGGTGCTTGCCTGTGGGGGTGCTCATGGGGCTGCACACCCCGGAGCAGGAACCTTCCCTTCCGATTGAAAAGAACAAGCCAATTTTTAGAGAAGGAGAATGCTACAATGATGAAGAAACTTGTTGCTCTGCTGATGGCATTGGCAATGCTGTGCTCCAGCATCGCAGCCTTCGCAGAAGTGGTGCCGAACGATAATCCGTCTCCGGCACCTGCTTTGAAGCCGGAAGACTATGTTGATAGTTCGGACATGGACGAGTGGAAGAATCATGAGGATTGTGAAACTGCCAAATCTGGCCAGAGCAAGAATCCCATTGCGGCTACCTGCACTACGCCCGAGTACCAGTGGTACATCTGCAAGGATCACCCCGTTCGCTTCTGGATGCCCGTTGGTGATCCCCTCGATCATGACTTCTCCGTGTTCCAGAGCTACGTTGAAGGCAAAGAACCCACCTACACCAAGGGCGGCGAAGCGATCTACAAGTGCATCCGCTGCGATGAGACCGAGACTCGCGAGGTTGACCCGCTGACCACCGCTTACGGCCCGACCGAGGAGTACACCGAGTACATCGAGACTCCCGACGATGGTCATCATAAGCATGGCTGGTACAGCATCAAGCTGAGCACCGACCCCACCTGCACCGAGGATGGCTTCTACAAGATCCTCTGCGCAGACTGCGGCGAGATCTATCAGTACACCAACGAGGAAAAGGAAGCCCTGGGCCACGACGTGAAGAACCCCCAGAGCGAGATCACCACTCCCCGCACCTGCACCGTGGACGGCGTGAAAACCTACAAGGGCTACTGCGAGCGCTGCAAGCAGGACGTCACCTGGACCGAGCCCTTCAAGGCTCCCGGCCATGACTTTAATGGCGTTGTTGGCGTCGAGATCAAGGCTGCAACCTGCACCGAGAATCAGGTTCAGCGCTTCATCTGCAAGGTTTGCCAGTTCCCGGATGACCGCGAGGTTCCGGACACCAAGCTGCGTCACACCTGGGAGACCGGTGAGTCTCAGGAGACGCACGACCATGTGGTCAAGCAGCCGACCTGTGCTGCGGAAGGCTCCATCGGCGATGCAGTGATCTGCGACCGCTGCGGCGCTCCCAACCCCGAGACCCTCGAGACCGTGCAGAAGATCGATGCCATCGACCACGCTGCCGAGTGGGAAGATCGCGTCTACGTCGTTGAAGATGAGGAAGACAATCCCGTGTACTTCCCGGACTACATGCAGTTCATCGAGGATCTCTACAAGGAGCTGGTAGCTCTCGGCGTTGAGATTGATGATGCTCCCGAACTTGGCGAAGATTCTTCCATTTCCGACGTCATCGAGATGCTCTCCGATGTTCCGCCGGCGACCCTGCTGAAGGCGCTGGAGAACGTCAAGGCTGACATGAATCCCTTGGTTGGCTATCTGCTGCCCGGCGCTGATGTTGAAGCCATCATGTCCGGCGAAGACCCGAACATCGTCTACCTGATGTGGGAAGACGCCATCCCCAAGTACGAGATTCCGATCGAGGTTAAGATTACGACCGATCTTGGCGACGCAGAGAAGGGCATCGAGCCCACTGTTGAGACCGTGACCACCACCGGCCTCGTTCACGAGACCAAGGTTGTTTACAATGCGCCGACCTGCACCGCTTCCGGCAGCATCGTTCTGACCTGCACCGTTTGCGACGCTGAGCCCTATGTCATCGAGCTGCCGAAGCTTGAGCATGTCTACATCCCGATCCGTGGCGTGCGCGGCATCAACGATCTGGAAGGCGTTGTGATCAAGGACTGCACCCAGGCCAACTCCATCCTGCAGCAGTGCATCTTCTGCGGCCATCGCTACAACCAGGCGATTGAGCCCGCGAAGAGCCACATCATCGAGCTGGACAGCGAGGAATTCAATCCCTGGAATCTTTATGAAGATGACGACAACTGCATGATCGTCGGTTTCGTGCAGCAGAAGGAGTGGGACGACGCTCCCATCACCTACTACGTCAACGAGAAGATGTCCGACACCATGCACGACTTCTACTATGGCAGCTACGGCACGTACAAGGAGAATGTTGTGGATGCGTTCTCCCACATCGCGACCTGCCGTGACTTCGACATCATCGTGAAGTGCGCTGTGGACTTCTGTGAGCACACCGAAAAGATCCACGTCGCTGCCTTCACCAAGCACAACGCCAGCAAGTACGACATCGACATCGACCCCACCTGCACCAAGCCCGGCTACATCGGCTTCAACTGCGAAAAGTGCGGCGAGTTCCACACTGAGGAGAGAAACCCCAACGGCCACGATCCGATCGACGGCAAGACCCTCGTCGAGCCCACCTGCACCGAGAAGGGCTCTCGCGAGATCATCTGCTCCGTGTGCAAGGAAGTCATCGGCACCGAAGAGATCCCGGCCCTGGACCATCACTTTGTACCGTACTTCGAGCGCGCAGACTGCAAGATCGGCAAGGTTGGCGTCAGCTATCAGTACTGCTCCATCTGCAACTACATCGATCCGGACAGCGTTGTCGAGGATGATGGCCACCGCTACGAGGAAGAGGACATCACCGCTTACACCGCTCCCACCTGCACCACCAAGGGCAGCAGATCCTTCGTCTGCAAGATCTGCCACAAGGATGTTGATCAGGTGATTAACGCTACCGGCCACAATCCGGTTGAAGTCAAGACCGTTCCCGCGAGCTGCAAGACCGGCGCTGAGCATGGCACCCAGCACTACTACGAGTGCTCCAACTGCGACGCCGCTGGCAGACAGTGCCCCTGGACCGACATGAAAGAGGACAAGGACATCCCCGAGCACAACATGTTCAAGGTGGATGGCAGCCTGAACCGCTTCAACGTTGTGACCATGCCCACCTGCGAGAAGGAAGGCAAGGCGCAGTTCGTCTGCACCCGCTGCGGTGACCTGGTGAAGGATCTTGTCCTGCCCGCCCTGCCGCACAACTATCAGATCAAGTTCAACGAGAAGCTCGGCGCTTATGAGCTGGTTTGCTCCAAGATTGAACTGACTGACCTCAACCTGTGGACTCTGGCTGAGAAGATGGAGGCCAACGGCTACCACTCCAAGGTCGCTGCTGCAATCACCGATCTGTTCCGTCAGTCCGAAGGCACCAACATCAAGGGCGTTGGCTGCGGCGATGTGCAGCCCATCGAGATCCGCAAGACCGAGTACACCATCACCAAGGTTTCTGAGACCCGTGGCCAGATCGAGCTGGTTGAGGGCGCTCTGGGGGCCAAGGATGATGAGTACGTCCGCATCGTGTGGCGCTACACCCTGGGCAATAAAGATACCATTTCCTTCGTGACCACCCGTGAGGTTCGCTGGACTTATGACGAGGAGACCGGCAAGTATATCGGCAGCTTCAAGCTCACCGGCCTGACCGTCCCCGAGGATGCAGAATGCAACTTCATCCGTGTTGAGGTTGTCACCGATCCTGACGCGGACGAGAAGTATGCTGGTCAGTACGACGCCTACGGCTACGAGGTTTGGAAGTACTAAGCCATCGGCTGTAAGGCAATAACCTGGACGCGCGCGGAAGCATAGCGCTCCGCGCGCGTCCATCGAAAACCAGGAGGACTATTAATCATGAAGAAGCTTTGTGCAGTTCTGGCAACCCTTCTGCTGGTTGCTATGCTCGCATCCACCGCGTTCGCTGCTTCCGTGAGCGCTAACTACAATGAAGAAACGCACGTTCTCACCTATCACGGCAGCGGCATCGACGGCTACTATGATGTTCTGCTTGATGGCAAGCGCATCGACTCCTTCGACGCCGAAGCCGGCGTTACCTCTGGTCGAAAGACCACGACCCTCGCTCCCGGCAGGCACACCGTTACCCTGATGCCCGGCGGCGCTGAGGATAGCTTCTACGTTGGCGAGCAGCCCACCGAGGCCCCCACTCAGGCTCCCACCGAGGCTCCGACCGAGACTCCCACCGAAGCTCCGACCGAGACCCCGACTGAGACCCCGACCGAGACTCCGACCGAGGCTCCCACTCAGGCTCCCACTCAGGCCCCGACTCAGGCCCCCACTCAGGCCCCGACTCAGGCTCCCACTCAGGCCCCGACTCAGGCCCCGACTCAGGCCCCGACTCAGGCCCCGACT
>SFNY01000081.1 GCA_004554085.1 Clostridiales bacterium
AATACCAGCATATACACAGGGAGGTTGGTCAATGAACATCAACTCCTTTGATGGTGAATTCCGCTATCACACAATGATCGCGGTATCTCGGAGGATGTGCCACTTTCCAGTTGGGCAGAAGAAGTACACGAAGGATGGGACACCGCCGTTCAGACGTAACCCTGAATGTGTACCAGCACATCACAGAAGTCATGGATGAAAACGGAAAGAACGTTCTGAACGGCATGTTTGGGAGGGTTTCGTAAGCCAAAGAGCCGTCCCTCAACCCGATGGTTTTTGAGCTGAAATCTGTCCCCAATTCTGTCCCCAGTTTTGTCCCCACCGGGGACAAGGTGAATCGCTTGTCCCCAATTTGTCCCCAAGGGGTCGATATTTTTCTGTCCCCAGTGAAAATCAAGCAGACTTAATAACAAATTATTAACCGGCACTGGTTTAAAGTGCCGGTTAATTTCACCATTTTTTAGATGATTCGCTTACTTCTGCGCTTCTTCGACTGCAACAGCAACCGCGACGGTCATGCCGACCATGGGGTTGTTGCCCGCGCCGATCAGGCCCATCATCTCGACGTGCGCCGGGACGGAGGAGGAGCCTGCGAACTGGGCGTCGGAGTGCATGCGGCCCATGGTGTCGGTCATGCCGTAGGAGGCGGGGCCGGCAGCCATGTTGTCGGGATGCAGGGTACGGCCAGTGCCGCCGCCGGAGGCCACGGAGAAGTACTTCTTGCCGGCCTCGGTCATTTCCTTCTTATAGGTGCCCGCGGTGGGATGCTGGAAGCGGGTGGGGTTGGTGGAGTTGCCGGTAATGGAAACGCCGACATTCTCGTGCCACATGATGGCAACACCCTCGCGGACGTCGTCCGCGCCGTAGCAGCGAACCTTCGCGCGCTCGCCGTCGGAGTAGGCGGTTTCGCTGACGATGGTCAGGGCATGATCTTCCTTGACGTCGTGGCCGAGGTAGTCATACTTGGTCTGCACATAGGTGAAGCCGTTGATGCGGGAGATGATCATGGCGGCGTCCTTGCCCAGGCCGTTCAGGATGACGCGCAGGGGGTTCTTGCGCACCTTGTTGGCGTTGCGGGCAATGCCGATTGCGCCCTCGGCGGCGGCGAAGGACTCGTGGCCGGCCAGGAAGCAGAAGCACTCGGTCTCCTCGCTCAGCAGCATCGCGCCCAGATTGCCATGGCCGATGCCGACCTGGCGCTGGTCCGCGACGGAGCCGGGGATGCAGAAGGCCTGCAGGCCCTCGCCGATGCAGGTGGCGGCCTCGGCAGCGGTCTTTACGCCCTTCTTCAGAGCGATGGCTGCGCCGAGCTCGTAGGCCCACTTGGCGTTCTCGAAAGCGATGGGCTGGATGCCTTCGACGATCTTGTATGCATCAACGCCCTTGGAGTTGTTGTAGGCCTTCAGCTCCTCAAAATCCTTGAAGCCGTACTTTTCCAGAACGGGCTGGAGCTGGGGGATGCGTCTTTCATATCCTTCAAACAGAGCCATTATGCACACCTCCTATTACTGCTTGCGCGGGTCGATCCAGGCGACGGCGCCGTCCTCAGCCTTGAAGCGGCCGTAGGTGCCGATGTTCTTCTCGTAGGCCTCGTTGGGGGACATGCCCTTCTTGATGGCGTCCATCATCTTGCCCAGGGAGAGGAACTTGTAGCCGCAAACCTGGTTGTCCTTGTCCAGCGCCATCTGCAGGACGTAGCCCTCGGCCATCTCCAGATAGCGGGTACCCTTGTCCTTGGTGCCGTACATGGTGCCGACCTGAGAGCGCAGGCCCTTGCCCAGATCCTCCAGACCGGCGCCGATGACCAGACCGTCGTCGGAGAAAGCGGACTGCGTGCGGCCATAGACGACCTGCAGGAACAGTTCGCGCATGGCAGTGTTGATGGCGTCGCACACCAGGTCGGTGTTGAGCGCCTCGAGGATGGTCTTGCCGGGCAGGATCTCGCTGGCCATGGCGGCAGAGTGGGTCATGCCGGAGCAGCCGATGGTCTCAACCAGGGCCTCTTCGATGATGCCCTTCTTGATGTTCAGGGACAGCTTGCAGGTGCCCTGCTGGGGAGCGCACCAGCCAATGCCGTGGGTGAAGCCGGAAATGTCCTTAATTTCCTTGGCCTGAACCCACTGACCCTCTTCCGGGATCGGCGCCGGGCCGTGATTGGGGCCCTTGGCAACGCATACCATTTCCTCAACTTCGCGGGAATATTGCATGGTTCTTCCTCCTTTTTCATCGCCCGGGGACCGGGCACAAATGCGCAAACTGCGCTGTATTATCATACACGGTTATTATAGCATAAACTTTGCCGAATGTGGAGTTGTTTTTCTGTTATGTGTCACAAAAATCGTTCGAATCCACAAAAATCGTGCACGATGGCGTGGATTTCCCCGGCATTTTTCTTGCCCTCCAGCCATTCCCTCGACACGCTGCGGTCGATGGCCACGATGCGCCCGGCTCCTGCGTTGATGGCCGCGCCGATGCCGGTGATGGAATCCTCGGCGATGATGCAGTCCTTCGCCTGCACGCCGATTCGCTTTGCCGCCTCCAGATAGAAGGCCGGGTCGGGCTTGCTGGGCAGGATGCCCTCGTCGTAGACGATGCGATCCATCGTGAACCACTTCTTCAGGCCCAGATCGTTGAGATAGAATTCCACGTTCTCGATGGGCGAGGCCGTCGCCAGCGCAAAGGGAATCCCCCTTTCCACCAGCAGATCGAACAGCTCCGGAGCGCCCGGCATCAATTGAAGGTTCTCCTTCTTTGAGCGCGCGACGGCCCGGTACTCCACTTCCTTCTCCAATCCAAGCTGCGCAACCTCCTCGGCGCTGTAGCGGTCGCCGAAGCAGTACTGGAAGATTTCGCTGTTGTTGGGGCCGATGTAGTGGGCGGTGATTTCCTCCTCCGTCAGTTCCATGCCGAACTTCCGCTTCATGAAGTTGCGCCAGGCCGCGCGGTGGAACCGCGTATCGTCGTAGAGCGTCCCGTTGAAATCGAAGAGCACTGCCTTCATTCGTATCTACCTCGCTTCATCGTTTGGTCAGGTCGGCAAAGTTTGCGCCGATGTAGTTAGCCAGCTGCTCGGGGTTCAGGATCACCTGCACGCCCCGCTGTCCGGCGCTGACGTAGATTTTGTCAAACAGGATCGCTGTTTCATCCATCGTGGTGGGATACTTCTTCTTCATACCGATGGGCGAACAGCCGCCGCGCACGTAGCCGGTCAGGCCCAGCAGTTCCTTCACGTGGATCAGCTCGATCTTCTTCTCCCCCGCCGCCTGGGCGCACTTCTTCAGATCCAGCTCCTCGGCCACGGGGATGCAGAACACGTGCACGCCCTTCTTCTCGCCCTTTGCCACCAGCGTCTTGAACATGCAGTCGGGATCGATGCCCAGCATCTGCGCCGCGTGCACGCCGCTCAGGTCGCTCTCGTCCACCTCGTACTCGGAGGTTTCGAAGGGAATGCTCGCCTGCTTCAGCAGGCGCATCACGTTGGTTATGGTCATGTTTCCTCCTTGCGAAGGAGCAGCAGCCCCTTCATGGAAGCGTAATCGTTGAAAAAATGATCGACTGTGCGAATCTCGTCGCCGGTACAGCCGATCAGCAGCTTGATCTCGCAGTCGCGCTTTTCCAGATCCACGGTGACGAAGGCCCCCATGAGCCTGCGCGCAGGGTCCGAACCCAGAAACAGGTCGATCTCCTCACCGTCGGAGGAGCTGGTACCCCGCAGGCAGCCGTAGTCCAGCGGATAGATGATCTGCGCATGCTCCGGATGCCTGGTGCCCTTCGCGCGCTCGATGAAGATTTCGCTGTCCGCAATCAGCCGCTCCATCGCCTGCCAGAATTCAGATTCTGAGGTCATCGGGATCATAGAACACCTCCATCAGCGTAAGTCCGTGCGCAGGAGCCGTGATTCCCAGATCCAACCGGTCGCCGCTTGCAATCGCGCGGCGAAACGCGCCCGGCTCCAGCTTGCCGCTGCCCACGCCGATCAACGTGCCGGCGATGATGCGCACCATGTTGTAGAGGAAGCCGCTGCCCTCTACGATCAGGCGGATCTCGCTGCCCGAGGATGTGACCTCCGCCCGGTAGATCGTGCGCACGGTGTCCTTGACCACCGAGCCGCTGGCGGCGAAGGCGGCAAAATCGTGGGTGCCCACCAGATCCTGCGCCTCGGCCCGCATCCTCTCCACGTCCAGCGGATAGATCACGTGAGCATGGGTGTTGCGGGTCAGCGCACCCGCGTGGGGCGCGGCGTGAAAGAGGTAGCGGTAGCGCTTGCCCCTCGTGGAAAAGCGCGCGTGGAATTCGAGGGGAACCTCTTCGCTGCGCGTGACCCGGATGTCCGGCGGCAGCAGTGTGTTCAGCGCGAAGCTGAACTTGTCCGCCGGGATGCGGGATTCGGTGTCAAAGTGGGCGGACTGACCCAGCGCATGCACGCCCGCGTCAGTGCGGCTCGCTCCGGAGACGCAGAGCTCTTCGCCGGTGAGCTTGAGAATCGCGCGCTCCAGCTTCTCCTGCACGGTCATGGCGTTGGCCTGACGCTGCCAGCCCGCGTAGGCGGTTCCGTCGTACTCGACGATCAGGTGAATTCTTCGCATGGAACCTCCCGATCAGAAGGGCGCATAGCGGTTCAGCAGGATCATCAGCGCAAACATCAGCGCAACGACGATAAAGGCCTCGCCGTCCCGCCAGCCGTAGTGCAGCTGCTTCATCTTCGTGCGACCCTCGCCGCCGCGATAGCAGCGGGCCTCCATGGCCATCGCCAGCTCGTCCGCACGGCGGAACGCGCTCACGAACAGCGGAACCAGCAGCGGAATCATCGCCTTTGCGCGGGCGATCAGCTTGCCGCTCTCAAAGTCCGCGCCGCGGGCCATCTGCGCGCGCTGAATCTTGTTCGTCTCCTCCATCAGCGTGGGGATGAAGCGCAGCGCGATGGACATCATCATGGAGATCTCGTGGGCCGGA
This sequence comes from Clostridiales bacterium, assembly GCA_004554085.1. GTDB lineage: Bacteria > Bacillota > Clostridia > Christensenellales > Aristaeellaceae > SFTH01. Next base: position 4,954 of record SFNY01000081.1, read on the forward strand.
AATTTGAAGCGGGTCAGCGGCTTCATCAGCGACTCCATGGCGTCGGTGAGCGCGATGGGCGAGGTGGTGAGCGTCAGCACCTGGGAGCAGAGCACCAGCAGGATCAGGCGTACCGCCATGAACACCGCCATGCGCACGCCGCCGGTGGTGATGCGGATGATGCCGAAGTGCAAAAGATCCTCGCCGTCCCGCAGCAGAAACAGGTTCAGAAAGAAGGTGAGGCCGATGATGACCAGCAGGGGCTTGAGGCCCTTGAGCATGTACTTCATGCCGATCCGGGTAGACAGTGCGCACCAGAGCACGAACAGAAACACCATCGCGAAGCCGATGAAGCTCTTGGCGATGAACACCAGCACGATCATCGCGATGGTCAGGATCAGCTTCGTGCGCGGATCCAGATGATAGAGATACGAATCGCCGGGAAAGAACTGCCCGATCGTCACATTGTTCAGCATTTCGCCACTCCGTTATTTCTTCAGGTTCTTCAGAATTTCCCGGCACATGTCCTCCCGGCGGAAGGTTCCGGGCGCAATGTCAAAGCCCTTCTCCCGCAGGACGGCGGCCAGCTTCGCGCACTCCGGCACGTCCAGGCCGATCTTCTTGAGCTCGTCGCCGTGCTCGAACACCTCGGCGGGCGTTCCCTGATATTCGATGCGACCGTGATCCAGCACGTACAGCCGGTCGCAGTACTTGCCCACGTCGTCCATGGAGTGGGACACCATGACCACCGTCACGCCGCTCTGATGGATGCCGCGGATCAGTTCCAGCATGCTCCTGCGCCCAGCGGGATCCAGCCCCGCGGCAGGCTCGTCCAGCACCAGGATGGACGGATTCATCGCCAGCACGCCCGCGATGGCCACGCGGCGCTTCTGTCCGCCGGAGAGGTTGAAGGGCGAGGCCTTGCGCAGGGAATCGTCCAGGCCCACCAGCAGCATGGCCTCCGTGACCCGGTGACGAATCTCCTTTTCGTCCAGCTTCAGGTTCTGCGGGCCGAAGGCGATGTCCTTCTCTACCGTTTCCTCGAAGAGCTGGTACTCGGGATACTGGAACACCAGCCCCACCGCGCGGCGCACGTCGGTCAGCTTCGTGTCCTTGTCCCCCAGATCCATGCCGTTCACGAACACGTGACCGGGTTCGCTCTTTTCCAGCGCGTTGAAGTGGGAAATCAGCGTGGATTTTCCGCTGCCGGTATGGCCGATGATGCCGATGAACTCGCCGTCGTTGATGGTCAGATTCACGTCGTCCAGCGCCTTGACCTCGAAGGGCGAACCCGGCATGTACACGTGGGTGAGATGCTTTACTTCAATCGACACAGTTCCACCGCCATTTCTTCCACCGTCAGCGTATCCTTGGGCACGTTCACGCCCGCCTCGCGCAGCTTTGCGGAGAGCTTCATCATCTCCGGCACGTCCAGGCCGTACATCAGCACCTGATCCACGTTGGAAAACACCTGCCGGGGCTCGCCGATCAGCTCCACCTTGCCGTCCTCCATCACCACCACACGGTCGGCCTGCACGGCCTCCTCCATGAAGTGGGTGATCCAGATGACCGTGATGCCCTCCTCCTGATTGATGCGCCGAGCCAGCCGGAACACGTCGCGCCGACCGATGGGATCGAGCATCGCGGTGGATTCGTCGAACACAATAATCTTCGGCCGCATGGCCAACACGCCCGCGATGGCCACCCGCTGCTTCTGTCCGCCAGAGAGCATGGACGGCGAGGATAGCGCGCGCTCGCGCATGCCAACCTCGGTCAGTGCCTCGTCCACCCGCCTGCGGATCTCCTCCGAGGGCACGCCCCGGTTCTCCAGGCCGAAGGCGCAGTCCTCCTCCACCACGGTGGCCACGATCTGGTTGTCCGGGTTCTGGAACACCATGCCGCACACCTCGCGCACCGGATAGGGATCGTCCTCCGTCGCCACCAGGCCGTCCACCTCCACCGTGCCGGAGGTGGGCAGCAGCAGCGCGTTGAGCAGCCGCGCCAGCGTGGATTTTCCGCTGCCGTTTCTGCCCAGCACCGCAAGAAATTCGCCCGCCTGCACGTCCAGGCACACGCCGTCGACGGCAGGGTGCTCGTTTCCTTCATATTGATATACAACGTCCTTGAGACGGATAATTGTTTCAGGCATAGCGATACCTCCGAGCCTGAATTATAACATTGCATCGTTAAATAATGCACGTTTTCAGTTTAGTTTTGTATGTACTCCCCGTCCAATTCCGCAAAATGTTAGAAAAACCGCTTTCATTTCAGAAAACTAACTTTTATTTCGTCGAGTTATGTGGTAAAATGTAGTCACAATCTTGCTTAAGGAGTGAGCGAAAATGAATCTGAACAAAATGACCGTTGAAGATATCCAGGTTTCCGGCAAGAAAGTGCTCGTCCGCTGCGGCGCTGCCCACCATCAAGTATCTGCTCGAGCACAACGCCGCCGTCATCCTGTGCTCCCACCTGGGCCGCCCCAAGGGAGAGTTCAACATGAAGTACTCCCTGGCCCCCGTCGCAAAGCGCCTGTCCGAGAAGCTGGGCTTCGAGGTCAAGCTGGCAAAGGACGTCATTGGCCCCGATGCCAAGAAGCTGGCCGCCGAGGTCGAGCCCGGCAAGGCCGTGCTGCTGGAGAACGTCCGCTTCCACGCTGAAGAGGAGAAGAACGATCCCGCGTTCGCCAAGGAGCTGGCTTCCATGGCGGAGATCTACGTCTCCGACGCCTTCGGCACCGTGCATCGCGCCCATGCTTCCACCGCCGGCGTGGCACAGTACCTGCCCGCAGTCGCAGGCTTCCTGATCGGCAAGGAACTGGAGTTCCTGGGCAACGCCGTGGAGAACCCGGTTCGTCCCTTCGTCGCCATCCTGGGCGGCGCCAAGGTCAAGGACAAGATCGGCGTCATCAAGAGCCTGCTGAACAAGGTCGACACCCTGGTCATCGGCGGCGGCATGAGCTACACCTTCCAGGTCGCCATGGGCGGCAAGGTTGGCCGTTCCCTGCTGGACGAGGAGCGCATCGGTCTGGCCAAGGAGCTGATCGAGGAAGCCGAGCAGAAGGGCGTCAAGCTCCTGCTGCCCGTTGACAACGTCTGCGGCGACTCCTTCTCCAACGACTGCGAGCGCATCACCGCCCATTCCCGCAACATTCCGGACAACTTCGAAGGCATGGACATCGGCCCGGAGACCGTGGCCCTGTTCACCGAGGAAGTCAAGAAGGCCCGCACCATCGTCTGGAACGGCCCGATGGGCTGCTTCGAGATGCCCAACTTCGCCAAGGGCACCCTAGCCATCGCACAGGCCATGGCTGAGTCCAGCGCCATCACCATCATCGGCGGCGGCGACTCCGCAGCTGCGGTCACCCAGATGGGTCTGGCCGACAAGATGAGCCACATCTCCACCGGCGGCGGCGCTTCCCTGGAGTTCCTCGAGGGCAAGCAGCTCCCCGGCGTCGTGTGCCTGAACGACCGCGTCATCCCCGAGCGCCGTCCGATCATCGCCGGCAATTGGAAGATGAACAAGACCCCCGAGGAGGCCGCCAAGCTGGTCACCGACCTGATCCCGCTGGTGAAGAACGCCAAGTGCGACGTGGTCGTCTGCACCCCCGCCGTGTGCTTCGCCGCCGTAAAGCCCATCATCGAGGGCACCAACATCAAGCTGGGCGCGCAGAACGTCCACTTCAAGGCTTCCGGCGCCTACACCGGTGAGCTGAGCGCCGACATGCTCAAGGCAGCTGGCTGCGAGTACGTCATCATCGGCCACTCCGAGCGCCGCCAGTACTTCGGCGAGACCGACAAGACCGTGAACCTGCGCACCGTCGCCGCCGTCAAGGCCGGCCTAAAGGCCATCGTCTGCGTCGGCGAGATGAAGGACGAGCGCGAAGCCGGCTACACCGATATGATCGTCACCTATCAGACCCAGATGGCGCTGCACGGCCTGGCCGGCGCGGAGCTGGACAACGTGGTTATCGCATACGAGCCCGTGTGGGCCATCGGCACTGGACTTACCGCCACCGACGAGGAAGCCAACCGCACCATCGGCGTGATCCGCAAGGCCATCGCCCAGAAGTTCGGCCGCAACATCGCCGAGAAGATGCGCATCCAGTACGGCGGAAGCATGAAGGGCTCCAACGTCAAGGGCCTGATGGCGCAGCCGGAAATCGACGGCGGCCTCATCGGCGGCGCATCCCTCGAGGCGGATAAGTTCGCTGAGGTGGTGAACTACTGATGTCTACCACTGCACTGTTGATTCTTGACGGATTTGGGATCGGTTCTTCCGATCCCAAGTCCAACGCCATCCTCGCCCAGGGCACGCCGAACATCGACGCACTGAAGGCGAAGTATTCCGTGACCGCCATCGGCGCATCCGGTCTGGACGTTGGTCTGCCGGATGGTCAGATGGGCAACTCCGAGGTCGGTCACACCAACATCGGCGCGGGCCGCGTGGTCTACCAGATGCTGGTGAAGATCACCAAGGACATTCAGGACGGCGTGTTCTTTGAAAACAAGGCGCTGCTGGGCGCAATGGAGAACTGCAAGGCAAACAATTCCGCCCTGCATCTGATCGGCCTGGTCTCCCCCGGCGGCGTGCATTCCCACACCGAGCACCTCTACGGTCTGCTGGAGATGGCAAAGCGCAACGGCATCGAGAAGGTGTACGTGCACGCGCTGCTCGACGGCCGCGACGTTCCCCCGGATTCCGGCTGGGAGTATGTGCAGCAGCTCGAGGATAAGATGAAGGAAATCGGTGTCGGCAGGATCGCCACCACCATGGGCCGCCTGTACGCCATGGACCGCGACTTCGCCTGGGAGCGCGTGGAGAAGGCCTACAACGCCATGGTTTGCGCCGAGGGCATTCAGGCCACCGACGCGGTCAAGGCCATCCGCGATTCCTATGAGGTCGTGGACGAGACCGGCAAGCACCTGACGGACGAGTTCGTGCTGCCCACCGTGCTGGATGCAAACGGCACGATCAAGGCCAACGACTCCGTGGTGTTCTTCAACTTCCGCCCTGACCGCGCCCGTGAGATCACCCGTGCCTTCGTGGATCCGGATTTCACCGGCTTTGAGCGCAAGCACGGCTTCTTCCCGCTGCACTACGTCTGCATGACGCAGTACGACGCGACGATGCCCAACGTGACCATCGCCTATCCGCCGGAGAGCCTGTCCATGACCATGGGCGAGTACCTCTCCAAATGCGGCAAGACCCAGCTGCGCATCGCCGAGACCCAGAAGTACGCCCACGTCACCTTCTTCTTCAACGGCGGCGAGGAGCGCACCTTCCCCGGTGAGGATCGCATCCTGGTGCCCTCCCCGTCCTCCGAGGAGGTTCCCACCTTCGATCTCAAGCCCGAGATGAGCGCCTATGAGGTTACCGACGCGGTGCTGCCCTGCATCAACGAGGACAAGTACGACGTCATCATCCTCAACTACGCCAACTGCGACATGGTCGGCCACACCGGCGTGATGCAAGCCGCCATGAAGGCCGTCAAGACCGTGGACGAGTGCGTCGGCAAGGTCGTGGATGCCATTGTGAAGAAGGGCGGCAAGTGCATTATCACCGCCGACCACGGCAACGCGGATCAGATGATCGACCCCACCTCCGGCGGCCCCTTCACCGCGCACACCACCAACCCGGTGCCAGTGATCGTGATCGATCCCGAGAAGCCGAAGCAGGAGCTGCGCGAGACTGGCCGTCTGTGCGACCTCTGCCCCACCATGCTGGACATGATGGGCCTGGAACAGCCGAAGGAAATGACCGGCGAGTCCCTGATCAAGCACTAAACCATACGAAAGAGCCGTATTGCTGCGGCTCTTCAGCTTGTCAAAAAAGTCTTTTTGACAAGCTGGTGGACGGGGGAGTATCTCCCCCGCCACTACCACCCCTACCAGTTTTTGCTTGAATTGCAAGCAATTCCGGTCGCAA
>SFNY01000082.1 GCA_004554085.1 Clostridiales bacterium
CCGCTTTGTGACCTGCGCGGTATTGGTGGACGCCTACAACAAGGGTCTGCGCACGGGATCGAGGAACCGCCTGAAGCTGGAATGGGATATGGCGGACGAGGAATGAGGACGATGGAGGGAGAGATGGATATGGAAAAGAATGCAGGACAGGTCAGACAGATTGCGATCAGCAGCATTCGTGTGGCGGAGCGCATCCGCAAGGAGAACGGAAGCTTGGACGAGCTGGCACAGGACATTCAGAAGCACGGGTTGCTCAACCCAATCACAGTCATGGAGCAGGCGGACGGCGGCTATGTGCTGATCGCCGGTCTGCGCCGGATGAAGGCCGTGGAACAGCTGAACGCTGTGGAAATTCGTGCGACCGTGATGAGCCCCATGGAAGCGGACGAGATGCTGATGCTGGAGATTGCGGAGAACGAGCAGCGCAAGGAGTTCACGGTGTCGGAGAAGCTGGCATTTGCGGAAAAGCTGCGGGCTGTTGAGCAGGAGAAAGCCCGCATTCGTATGTCTGTTCATGCCCGTGACGGTCACAGTGACGGGCAGGGTATGGCCAATTGGCCACAGGCTGAAGAAGCAGGCGCGACGCGGGACATCGTGGCACGCAAGTCTGGATTCACCAGCACGACACAGATGCGCCGCGCGAAGGAAGTGGCGGAGAAGCGCCCCGATCTGATGGACAAGGTGGACAAGGGGGAACAGAGCATTTCGGGAGCCTATCGAAACATGCAGCAGGAAGAAAAGCCGAAGGCGGCTGACACCCACAGATTCATCGAGGAAGAACCCGTGGACATCCCGGACTATGAGGTGTACAAGCCCGCCCAGCAAGAAGCTCCCGGCAATGTGCGCACGGTGAAGGGGGCGGATCACGAACACTTGCTGGAGAACCCCATCTATCGCCGACTGTATGAGAGCTACAACGAGGCAGTGCAGCAGATCAATCTGGTGCGCGGAGACATGCGCACCCGCTGCGAGGGCTATGAGCGGCGCATTCGGGGCTACCGTGAGAATATCCAGACGCTCCAGAGGGAGGTCGAACGTCTGAAGGAGGCGCTGCATGCTGGAGCGTGATGTGGTTGCCGCGATCAAAAGGTATCTTGCGTCGCTGGGCAGCGATGTTTTCTTTTGGAAGGAGCACGGCGGGCCCTATGGGACGAGCGGCGTGCCGGACATCATCTGCTGCTACAAGGGTCGATTCATCGGAATGGAGTGCAAGCTGCCCGGCGGTCGGCTGACCGAGCTGCAGAAGCGGGCGATCCACAGGATCAATCAGGCGGGCGGCATTGCCTGCCGGGTGGAGAGCGTGGAGGATGTGAGGCGCGTCATCGCGCAGGCCGACGCGGAAAGGGGTGAGAAGCGTGGTTGATAAAACGACGCAGATGAAGCAGGGACACAGCCGCCGGACGAGAATGCCACTGGTATTCATCTGCTCACCCTATCGGGGCGACACCGAAACCAACGAACAGAATGCCAGAATGTATTGCAGCCTTGCAGCTTCGCAGGGCTGCATTCCTTTTGCGCCGCACCTGCTGTTCACGCAGTTTCTGGATGATGTGCAGTTGGAGGAACGGCGCCTTGGGCTGCACATGGGCATGGAGATGCTGCGGCTGTGTGACGCGCTCTGGGCATTCGGTGAACCGACCCAGGGCATGCAGGCAGAGATGAATCTTGCGAAGCGGATGGGAATTCCCGTCCGCCGACATGATGTGAAGGGACAGGTGATTGCAGATGGATGAGCGGTGCTTTGCCATGCACTGGGGTGAGTGCAGCGCCCTGAAGGTACACTGTCCGGGTCGTCAGGCCTGCGCATTCTACAAGCCGCGCTGGATGCTGGAAAAGGAACAGCGCAGGATTGACAATCGGCTGAGTCATCTGCCGATGGAGCGGCAGGCACAGATCTCGGAGAGGTATTACGACGGTGAGATGCCGTGGCGGGAGCACGCACTTGTATGAGAAGCATGGGAGGTGGAATTATGACTGCAACGGAATATCTCGGCCAGGCGTATCGCCTCGACCAGCGGATCAACAGCAAACTCCAGCAGGTGGAGAGCCTGCGTTCCCTGACCCGAAAGGTAACCGCATCTTACGATGGAGAGACCGTCTTTCACACACGCAATGTGACCTCGCTGGAGGACACCATCTTCCGCCTGATGGAAGCGGAGGAGGAACTCAACCGGCAGATCGATGAGCTCGTCGTCCTGAAGATGGACATCTCCCGCATGATCAACAGGGTGCGCAATGAGAGCCTCCGCCTGATCCTTGAAAAGCGGTATCTGTGTTTCCTGCATTGGGATCAGATCGCAGCGGAGATGCATTACAGCCGTCGCTGGGTGCTGAAACGGCACGCCCGTGCTGTGGAGGTCGTCGATAAGCTGATGGCTGAAAGCGAGGGGCAGGCGTGAGACCCACGAAGCCCGGGAGAAACACAACACCGGCAGACCAAACAGAAATAATTCAAAAGTGTGCACACGAGTTCACATGAGTTCACATCAGTTCACTTGCGTGCACGAAATAACTGTGATACACTTACAATATCGAAACAGACGCACGAAGCCTTTGCGGGGGAAACCTGCAAGGGCTTTTTTCGTGGGAGGAACGCATGACGCGGGAAGAACTGGAGCGGAAGATCGCCGCAGCGAAGGAAGAGATGCAGCATTGCGGTCCGATCCATCGCCGGGATCTGTGCAAGCATATCCGCCGTATGGAGAAACAGCTGCGCATCTATGATTCTTATCATTCGCACGCACAGAATAAGCATAGAAGTGCTTGACTTTCATCGATTTCTGAGCGTAAATGTCACTACCCTGAACCGAAGGAGGTCAAGCCATGATGACGATTGCAACCCAGTGCGAGGATCGCAGGGAGATGGTGCGGAAGCTCTCCGAATTTCTGAGCCAGCCTGCGATTTACCTGCGCGCCCCGACCTACGCATTCCGGATCGGAGGAATCACCGTAAACCGGGATGCATCCGTGAGTGGTGCGCCCGATCATCTGACGCCCGTAGCCCGCTTCCTGCTGGACAACGGCTACATCAGCGAGCTGCCCGCCGGACTGGATGAAGCCCGTGCCGATTCAGAAGATGTGGCTGATGATGAACCGGGAACCGCCCCTGCAGACGAACAGCCCGCAGATTCTGAAGCTCCGGCCAACCCCGAAGCAGATGAAGTCCCCGTCATCCAGTCGGAAGACATCACCGGGCAAGTTGACCGCATCAGCGTCAGCCTTCCACTGACCTCCTGCACAGCGCAGGGGCTGGTCAACATCCTGCGTATGCTCCATGCCAGACAGAATCTGATCGCCGCCATGACCCAATGCGATTTCATCCGCATGGACGAGGAGGTCATCGACCTGCTGAATGATTCCAGGCCGGACAGCATCGCGCAGATTTCGGAGCTTCTGCGGCGCGAAGCCGAGGCCGGCATGGTCGCGGGCGTTGCGGTGGAGGAGGACAAGCTGAAGCTGGACACCTGCTATAAGCGGGAGAACCCCGCCGGGTGGAACGACTTTGCGAAGCTGCTGACCACCATGGCCGCCAGAGCAATGAAGGTACACCGCGTCAGCAGCAAGCGTGTGGAGCCTCTGGACAGCGAGATGAAATATTTCTGCCGGAGCTGGCTGATGCAGCTGGGTATGGGCGGTGCGGATTTCAAAGCAACACGCGCTGCGCTGCTGAACCATCTGCAGGGCTATGCGGCCTTCCGCACCGCCGACAGGATGGCGGCGCACCGATCCCGGTATGCCGGGCTAAGGAAGGCCAGGAAGGAAAGCGAGGAGAACAGCCATGAAGAAAATTGAGCAGCGGCTTGCGGATTTGAAAGCTGCACAGGAAGCTGGGAAATACACCCTCTGCCCGCGCTGCGGGATGAATACCATGAAGCCGAATCTCTACACCAACGCGCTGAGCCGCTCGGCGGACATCATGGTCTGTCCGACATGCGGCATGGACGAAGCCAAGCTCGCATTTATGAACGCGCCGATGTCGCTGTACCAGTGGGCTGGGCTCCAGCCCCGCAGACCTGACTCGGATTTCAAAGCGCTGCCTGCCGCCATGGTGTGGGAGCGCGTAAAGGAGGAGCAGATGCCGATGCTGCGGGAGCTGTTCCGCCGGCTTCAAAACGGCGAGGATGCTGCGGAGCTTCGATTGGATGCATTGGAGAGCTGTCCCGGACTGACCCAGCTGTGGATGGAGCCCTTTCAGGCGAAGTACGACGCGGCGGACGGCGCAGTACTGATCCGATTCAGGCGCGACGCGAATGGCGACCTTCAGGTAGCCGCAAACATCATGGAGAAATAAGGCGAAAGGATTCTCAAGCGTCAGGCAGAAATGCCCGGCGCTTTTTCTTTGCCCACAGGGCGGCCACGTTGGGGCTACGTCGGGCTTCACCGCCGCCGCTGGGATTGTTCCTCAACCCTCGTTCCTGCGCCCGACACGCGGCCAGCGTGGGGCTTGATTCAAAAGCTCCCACAACGAGAAAAAACCGCCCCAAGCGGAGCGGCATTCCCGTGGAGGATGCGCATCATTTCAGGTACCTCCATTGCGCGTCCGTGTAGCTGCTGTTGCTGAACAGCAGTCCGCGCTCGTTGATGAAGTGCCCGATGGTGGCGATGTAGCCGGAACCGTCCATGATGGCCAGCTTTGATCCCGCCAGCTGCTCAATCCGATTCAGGAGCTGTTCGTCGCGGAGATCCTCCGGGTCGTGCAGCATGCGCGCCATATACCGCGTGATGAACAGCGCGGTATCGCTGTACTCATGCTGATTCCGGTCGCTGGTCAGCCGGATGATTCCGTTGTGGGCAACGCCGCAGCGGCATTCCACATCCAGCGCCTTCATGTAGGGCAGGCGATTCGAAAGCGGGAACGGATGCGTCATCTCCGGGTTCACGCCCGCCTGCGTGCTGATGCGGAAGTGGTACACCACGCTGTCCTTCGCGGTGAAGTGCTCGCCCCGGATGGCGTCCAGGAAGGAATCCACATCCATGAACCCTTTGTGGATCTGGACGCGACCGTTGCGGGCGAACATGTATCCCGCGCCGTGGGGATTGTTTCGGAACATGGTTCTGATTTGGGAGATGCTGGGCTGGCGAGTTCTCGCCGGGGAAACGCAGATGATGCACATAGTCTATTCCTCCTGCTTATGTATTTGGAAGCCGCCCCGCAGGGTATGGTATTCATCCCTCTGCGGGGGCGAAAAGTCAACGCCTGTCTGTGTCAGATCGGAACTTTATTTCAGAGATGTTCCAGACCAACGTACCTCGGGTAATCGAAGCCCTGCGGGTCGATGATCAGTACGGTCAGCGATCCCCGGCAGCTGACCCGGATGGCGGGCACCGCGCCGTCCACCATGGGGTGCAGCCGATTTGAAAACTCCCGGCACCAGTCCCGGTCAGAAACCAGATCCTCGTGCAGCTCGAAGAAGGCGTTCTCCTCCAGCTGTATTTCTTCGGCGACGTAGTAGCTATCGAGGGCTTCGCCGCCGTGGTTCTCCTCGATCTGTGCAGCGCGGGTGCGCACATCATCCAGTGTGCAGGGCTTGCGGACGAATGTGGTTTTGGACATGGTATGTTCCTCCTGATTTCAAAGCTTCATTTGCTCAGTTTGAGGGTTGCAATGGTGGCGCTGCGATGTTCATTCCAGTCGTATTCGGTGAGATCGATGCGGCTGTACATTGCGCGGCTGGTATGCTCGGCAAACGTGCGGAATGCATCCCACGCCTCCGTGTAGTGTGTGAACTCCTGTTCCTCGTGGGTGACGCCCGCTTTGGGCTTTCTCAGAGTGAAGCGGATGATGAATGTAAAGTTTGGCATGATGTGTACCTCCTGGATTTGAAAGATTGTGTGCGGCTTCCCGCGACCGGCTGTGCCGGTTTCGGTCCGTAGCCACCGGGCCATCATCAGGCGGGCTGATTTGGAAGCTGTGTCAATCAAGCTCTTCCAAATCCTTTTCATCGCTCCAGTCCTCCTCAAGGTCGTTCCAGCTGATGCCGCCGTAGGTGTATCCGTTGTCATGCTTCAGATACACCTGAGCGTCTTCCGGGAGTTCTTCGAGGGCTGCGATCAGTTCGGCAACGGTCATGGTGCGGCGGATCTGGTCGGGCGCGTAGCCGGTGCGGTTTGTATTGATGAAAAGCTTCATGGTGTGTACCTCCTTGCTTGATTTGGGAACTGTGGCTCCCGCGACCCCTGGCGGGGTTTCGGCCTGTGCCAAAGGCCATCGTCAGGCGGGATTGCGCTGTGCCTTGAGGAAGCGGCGGTACTCAATTTGGATCCTTTCGGTGATCCGCTGTTCGAACTCCGCTTCACCGGCCTCGGTGAGCACACGCTGCCGGTAGCCGTACCGGAAGGTGTAGCGGGTGACGTCCCAGCGGCTCCGCGCCCATCCGGGAAGGTCGCCGTCGTTGTAGTAGCGGTAGTAGCTGTGGAAGACCGTCTGCGTGGCCTTGGTGTATTTGAAACCTGCGGCCTCCATCTCGTTGTACCTGGCCTGCTCGGGGCCGTTGCTGTTCCAGTAGCGGTTTTCGATCTGATTGAGCATAGTGTGTTCCTCCTTGCTTTATTTGGAAGCTGTGCGGCTTCCCGCGACGCCTTGCGGCGTTTCGACTCGGCGCCACCGAGTTCTCATCGGGCGGGTGGTGTATCAGGAAGCCTGCCGCCAGGCGCTGTTGCCGGGCAGATGCTTGGTGAGGTGCTGGCGGGCGGTCTCGAATTCGTCGCCGATGAAGCCCAGCTGGAGGAGCCAGCAGCGGAAGGTGTACTTCGGGTTGTCCGTCTGGGGTCTCGTGGGGCTGGCGCTCTTCGCGGTCAGCGCCTTGTGGCTGATCGCCAGACAGAGCTGGATGTAGCTCTTGACCTCCCCCGCGTGGAGGGTGCTGTTGAAGGCGCGGAACTCGATGGTGCCCTTCTGCCACACCGCGTGGAGGTTGAGCAGGCGGTAGCGGCTGCCGTCGTAGTGCTGGCTGGCGTGCCACTGCCAGTTGCTGGAGTCGTACCAAAGCTTCGCGAGGGCTTCCATGGTCTGGGGCTTGGTGAGGTTCAGCCGTGTGAGGAAGACCTGGTCGACCGGCCTGCACCAGCAGGCCCGCCGCTCGGGGTCGATGGCCAGTGCCTGGGTCAGCAGATCCTCCTTCGCGTTGACGATGTTGACCAGGTTCCGGAGGGTCCTGGGGGTGTGGCTGCCCAGCCCGATGTGGACGTGGATGCCGCAGTGTGCGGGGTCGGTCTTCGCGCCGGCCTTGCGGAGGGCGCGCACCAG